>JAOUAY010000109.1 GCA_029860565.1 Candidatus Nitrosopumilus sp. | reverse complement strand
ATTCCTGATTCGATTCGTCTGGATATTTTATCCGCTTTTGCAAGATCTTTTGTCCAGATACTTGCACCTAATCCAAATTCACTCTCATTAGCTAATTTGACTGCCTCGCTTTCATTTTCAACAATTGTAATTGGTGCCACCGGTCCAAAAGTTTCTTCATTTGCAATTCTCATGTTTGGTTTTACATTTGTAAGGATTGTTGGTTTGTAGAAAAATCCTTTTCCTTCATTTTCAGAGCCTCCTAAAAGGATTTCAGCGCCCTTTTCTTTGGCATCTTCTACTATTCCAGAAATTGTTTCTAATCCATCTTTGCTTGAAAGTGGCCCGATATCTGTCTCAATGGACATAGGATCTCCTATTCTGAGTTGTGATGCTTTTTTGATAAATAATTCAATGAACTCATCTGCAATATTTTTTCCAACAAAAAATCTTTTTGATGCTACACAACTTTGACCGCAATTAATGAATCTGCCTTTAACTGCCCCTTCTGCAGCTTTTTCAATAATTGCATCATCTAATACTATGAAAGGATCACTGCCTCCTAACTCTAATACGCATTTTTTCAAATGACTTGCAGCTCTTTCTCCTACTTTTGCCCCTGCATTTGTACTTCCGGTAAAAGTTACGGCATTGACATCTGAGTCAATCAAATGGTTTGCAGACTCTACACTTCCCACTACTGTTTGAAAAATTCCATCTGGTATTCCTGATTCCGTAAATGCTTTCTCAATTTCAATACCTGATTGCATTGTCACTCTGGATGGTTTCATTACAATCACATTTCCTGCCATTAGACAAGGAGCTGCAAATCTTAATGCTTGCCAATAAGGAAAATTCCAGGGCATGATAGAACCAATTACTCCTAATGGCTCAAAAGTTAGAAAGCTTTTTCTTGCATCTGTGTTTAATACTTCGTCGGTAAGAAAACTGTCTCCATGATCAGCATAAAATTCTAATGCCCAAGCACATTTTTCAACCTCACCAATTGATTCTTTGAGTGGTTTACCCATTTCAGATGTTGCAACTTTTGCAAGTTCTGCTTTATTCTTTTTTAGATATTCTACTAAATTGTAAATATAGCTTCGACGTTTTTCATAATCTTTTTTCCATTCTGGATATGCTCTTTTTGCTTTTCCTACTAATTCAAATACTTGATTTTTGTCCATTGTCGAATATTTTGCAATTTCTTCACCTGTAGCTGGATTTACTGTAGTAATTTGACTCAAGGATTTATCCAAGAATTTCTCCTATTTAATTTAGTAACTTATTTTTCAAATTTATTGGAAAATTTGGAAGTGTTATAGAGTATCTAACGTACCAAATCAACTTCAATTTTCAATTCTAGCCTTATTTTCAGATCAAATCAGAATGTTTGTTGCATATCTTTTTTAATTTCATCAATTTTCTTTGAATATGCTTTTCTAGATTTCTCATTCTTTTTTAGATTTAATACATTTTGACATGATGGGCATTTGAACATACCATCAAGTGCATTTTCAAATGTGACTCTTGGGCAATCTTCATTACCACAATGATAAAAATCTGAAGCATTTTCATAATCTAATCTCTGTTGTAATCTTTCATCAATTTTCTTTTTTTGATTTTCAATAAAATGTTCAACTTCTTCTCTTCTAGTTCTCCATCTATAGACAAACCAACCTTTTCTCTCATCTTTAACTCTGATTCCAGTGATGAGTGATTTTCCAAATAAATCATACAATACTTTTCTTACCATGTTGATCCTAAGACCCGTTGAGCTTGCAATTTCTTCATCAGTAGCATCTTCTGCTTTTAATAGAGATCTTGCAACTTTAAGATATTCATCTCCTCCAATCATTGAAGCAATTCTAACAAAAGGATCTTCATATTTGTCTACCAACTCTAATGACTCCTAATTTTCTACTATTAATCCCTTGTTTCTTTTACCTGTACGTTTTTACCATTTTTTGTGGGTATGATCTTCCTTTTTGCATCTGAAAACTCTCTCTCAAATTGTTTGCCGTTTTGGATTCGATCTAAAAGTATCGCCAACGCACTAATCTCTGAATGAGGCTGGCTTCCAACTCCAATATTATAGTCTGCTAATTCATAAATTTCTCTTGGAACTTTTTCAGCACCTACGACAATAAGGAGATTTTTTTCTTTCCTAAGATTTTCTTGTATCCCATTAATGATTTCACCGTACATTGAAAGATGCACAATTTTGAATCCCTCTTCTTTTTTCTTTTTTATAATGGTTTTCCATTTATCAATAAATTCAACCACAAAATTTCCTCCCCATGTTTTTTTAATTTTTTCTAATGTATCTTTAATTTCTGGATTAACTTCAGTCATGTAAATTTTTTCTGCACCAAATGCTCTTGAAACCAATGCAACATGTGTTGTAACCCTATCATCTCTTACAAGCCTCTGTCCAATTCTAACTACTTCAATTACCAAATGTTTCTCCAGCTTCAGCCCAAGTATCTTTTTTAGGTTTATGGAAATTCTGACTTTCGATAATTTTCTTGATCAATATTTTTAATTCTTTGATATTTTCACCTGTTTTTGCAGAAACTGTAATCAATTTTTTATTTTCATTTAAGTTTAAAATGGCAATTTTTCGTTCGATCTCTTCTTTTTTTAGTAGATCTGATTTGTTAAATGCATATACTATCTTCTCTTCTTCAACTCCTAATTCATTTAGCGTTCTCATACAACTTGAAAATTTCTTTTTTAATTCAAACACTGAATCATTAATGTCAATAACTAAAATGATGACATCTGTATATGCTAATTCTTCTAATGTTGATTTGAATGCATCAATCATGTATGCGGGCAATTTACTGATAAAACCAACTGTATCTGCAATCAAAAATGGTTCTTGATTAATTGTTAATCTTCGCGTAGTTGTAGTAAGTGTTGTAAATAGCTCTTTACTTTGAGTTTTTGTTTCACCCGTTGTTTTGTTAAATAATGTTGTTTTACCTGCAGAAGTGTATCCTGCAAGTGATATTGTTTTGAATCCCATTCTCTTCCTTCCTTGTCTATGGAGCTCTCTTTGTTTTCCAGCTTTTTCTAGTTTAGATCTTATTGTTTGCATTCTATGTTTGATGTCATTATAATAAACATCAACCTCAAATTTCCCTATTCCCATAAACCCTGGCTGTTCTCCGATATTTGCAAGGCGGACTTTTTCTTTTGCTCTGGCCATTTCATATCTTAATTGTGCTAATTTTACTTGTAATTTTGATTCAGCACTTGATGCTCTACTTTCAAAAATTTCTAGAATTAATGCTTCTCTATCTAAAACTTCTCTATGTAATACAGTTGCAAGATTGTAGTTTTGACTTGGTTTTAAAATTTCATCAAATATTATGACATCTGGTCTAACTTTCTCTGATATCTCCTCTAGCTTTTCTAATATTCCTCCACTAATTCCGTACTTTGGTTTCTGTAGAAAGTTTTGTTTGATAATATGAAGTACTTCATATCCTGCTGCGTCACACAATCCTTTTGCTTCGTTTATCGAGTCCTCTTGATCATATGTAATTAATATCGCTGAATTCATCCTAATTCCTTATTTTCATTAAATCCAAATCAAATCTTCTTGATATTTTTTTGAATTTGTGTTATTTTATTGTACATATTTTTGATGTATCATTCCATTTTTTTTAATGTTTTTTCTATATTCATATTCAAAACTATTTCAGCTATATCACTAGCATATTCTGAAACTCTTCGAATATTTTCAGTCATTCTTCTAATTCTATAAATTTCTTCATCATCTTTTAACGATTTTGAAGCATCTCTAACTTTTTTCTCAAATTTGGTAATTTGTTCTATCTTTGTTATAGTTTTTTCTGCCTGATTATAATCTTCTTTGAATAATGCTAGACATGAATCATCTAAGACAGACAAACAAAATTCATTCATATCTTGTAATTTTTGTAAAATCTCTTTTTTGACTGGTTTTTTAAATTCTAAAAGATCTTTTGCAATAAATGCAGCATGATCTCCTGTTCTTTCTATATTTTTTACAACTAGTCTATATCCTAAACAATTTCTAGCATTTCTAAAACCCATCTCCTTTAGCATATGTTCACTTTGTATTGCAATCTTTAGCTGACGAATAATGTAAAATCCAAATCTGTCTACTTCATCATCTGTATTGATTACTTCTTGGGCTAATTCTAAATTATTTTCTTTTACTGCCAAAATTGCATCACTGGACATTGATTTTGCTAAGTGAATCATTCGTTTGAATGCTCCGTCAACTGATAGTTCTAGTAAATTAACAAGAACTTGAATTGTAATCCCTCCACTTGAATCTGCAATAATTTCAGAACCCATTAACATTCGCTTAACAGCTCCTTTTACTGAATTTCTTTGATGGGCACTTAGTCTACCATTTTTAGGTTTAACAATAATTGTCTTGAATCCCAAAAAATACAATGAAATTAATTTTCTAACAATTGAAGATGATTCTTCTTCATCATTGATTTCTATTATTGCATCTTCTTTTTTTTGAATACGTGACTCAAATTTTGGTGGATAAAGTTCTAGTGTTGTTGATCCTTTTCGAACCATTCTTATCTGATCTCCTTGTTTTAAACCCAGCTCTGTTATCCATTGTTTTGGTAATGAAACTATGTATGATGATTTTCCAGTAAACTGAATTTT
>JAOUAY010000108.1 GCA_029860565.1 Candidatus Nitrosopumilus sp. | reverse complement strand
TTTTTTAGAGAATATTATAATTAAAAAAATAAAAGGAATCTAACGAATAATGTCATATGCTATTTATGGGTATTATCGGAAAGAATTGGGGAATAATAACTTTTTTCATAGGATTATCTATTGCGTTGATTGGATTGTACAGTAAATCTGATGAAATAACCTATTTCGGATTGGCTGTAATGGCAATTGGTCTAATTGGACCTATGTTGGAGTGGATTATTGCCCCTGAAAATCCAAAAACAAAATAGCGTTATCCCAAATTAAATGAAGAAGGAAAATATGTCCGATGTCTGGGGAAATGTAAGTTACATCATTTTGGCACTAGCAATAAAACAGGATATCCTAATTGTGGAAAATACGATGATAGTATACAATCTTCATTAGGATGAGAAAACATGGATGTGTAATTACGATTAAAGAAGAGGAGAAAATAAAACAAAAATTTCTTAAATACAATTTAGTATAATTCAATAAATCTGATTTTACTAAATCTTAGACTAAGGACTTTAGATACAGCAAGGCAAACTGAATATATTTTTGGGTTCTTAGAATTCGAACACATTGTCTTCTTGTTTTGAAAGTAGTGAGAGATTATGTCAACTTAATCTCATATGTGTCAAATTCTTCTACGGGTAAACCATCATGGGATGGAATACATAGAAATTTTTAGATCTGATAGTTCTAAACAAAAAAAAAATTTGAAAAAAATTTACATGTTTTTCCTTGCGTTGCTTAATGCTCTTGCAACTAGAATTGTTAGAATGACTGCTGCTATTGTTACAAGAACTGCATAAATTACCAATGGTACAATGCTGTCTGCTTCTCCGAATATCTCTTTGAAGATTGCAATAATTGCTGCGTTCCATGCTAAGGCAGCTACTAGTCCAAATGCTGCAGTGATTAATGCCGCAATTTTATCTAATGCCACTACCTTTAGTGGTTCTTCTTTAGTCTCGTCGACCATATCTAAACAGATAGAGATCCTGTCTAACTTAAACTGATGGAAAATTAGATGAGCCTAATAATACATAACCTTGATATCCCTATTTTACGATGATCAAAAAATTCTAAAAATTAAGGGAATTAATCAATTTTTCAAATATCATTAATTGCTGTCATCGGATTTGGTTAATTGACATCTTTTATTTCCAAGAAAATCATTAATTTTTTATTGCTGTCAGGAACTATCTGCCAGCGCATCACATTGCCCTCTTCAAAATATGCATCAATTGTATCTCTATCCTTTATGAAATAGTGTCCTACTATGTGAGATTTCAATAATTTTATCCCCTTGTGGGCTTTTTTACATTTTACTATTATGATACAACGTCTTTACAAGATTGCAGTTCTAAATATTAAAAATATTGCAAAGAACTCACTTCATTATGTTACTGTAAATTCACCCTCTCATTTTACATAATTTTCAAGTGTTGTAAATCGTTGAATCTATTTAATGTTCATTATTGGATTGAATTTTTAGGAATTAAAATAATAAAAGGTTGGGCCAAATTGCCCAATCCTTGGACGATGGTAAACTAGTAGGTGACCCTTGTAGAAATACCATTATTCATTTAAGAAATTCCACTTAAAAGAGAATAGTAGGAATGATCAGTACGATCTAAATACCATTTTTTAAAACTAAAACTATTGGAACTGTCACCAAACAACTAATCGTTGCTGGTCTTAAGATCCAATTTTAATTAATTTTCTATTTCTGCATCCAAAATTATATACAAAAATAGTTCAAATCTTTACGAGTTCAGACTTTGTAAATTTTTTATTTCCAAATAAGATTCTGAAATTCGATATATAACAGGTAAGGATACCAAAATAATTCAATAAACTAGAAAAACAAAATCTGACAAAAAGTTTGAAGAATTTCTTCCAACTAATTTTATGTCTCCAAATTAGAAGTAAATTCTTTATCAACTTACCATTTCGTTATTGCCTGATTTAATAGGTAGAAACACTTTCTAAAATTATGAAAATTCTACTCTTTTCTACCTTGTGTATCTTAATTATTACATTAACAACTCTTCCTACAGATGTTTTTGCAGCCGAACATGATCAAATTTGTATTGATAAAGTCTGGATGGAAAGTAACAAAGGTAAAATTGTGTGTGTAACTGCATCTACTGCAGCATCTCTGATTGAACGTGGATGGGGAACTATCCTTGATGATTCTGATAATTTACAAGTTTTAGCCTCCATGTTTGAAGTTCATCCTGAAAAAATGAGAACAGCAGCTCCTCTTCCAGAAACTGCTATGGGGCCTCAAATTGATTTTACAAAAGGATACTTGGTTGAAGAAATTAGAGATGGGTTGTATTGGGTTACTGATGGCGCATATAATACAATGTTTCTAACAACTGGTCAAGGAGTTATCGCAGTAGATGCTCCTCCATCAATTGGAGAGAATTATCTTAAGGCTATTGCTGAAGTTACAGAAGAACCTGTAACGTATGTGATATACAGTCATACTCACAATGATCATGTTGGTTCAATCAGTATGTTTCCTGATGGTGTAACTTTCATTTCACACCAAGAAATTGCAGATACTCTTGTAAAAAGAAATGATCCTAACAGACCAATACCAACTGTAACATTTGAAGACAAATACACACTAGAAGTTGGAAATCAAAAATTAGAATTAGCATATTATGGACCAATGCATGAACCAGGAAACATCTTCATCTATGCACCAAATCAAAAAGTTCTGATGTTAGTTGACGTAATATTTCCTGGATGGACTCCATTCAAAGATTTAGCAATGGCACAAGATGTTCCAGCATTTATTGCAGCACATGATAAAGTTCTAGAATATGATTTTGACACATTCATTGGTGGACATCTTACACGTCTAGGAACTCCTGAAGATGTACAAATTCAAAAAGAATACTTTCAAGATATTCAAACAAGTGCAGCTAAAGCCAACCAAAAAGTCTCCTTTATCGCAATAGGACAAGAAGTTGGATTTTCAAATCCTTGGCTAGTCTTCCAAATATATGCTGATTCTATAACACAGCAATGCACTGATGAGGTTGTTCCAAAATGGATTGATAGACTTGGAGGAGTTGATTTGTTCACTTATGATCACTGCTGGAAGATTTCAGAATCTCAAAGAATAGACTAATTTTCACGCCTACCTGCGTCCATTTTCATCCTCTATTTAGTAAGTGAATTTTGTAGGTCTATAGAATTTATTTTCCTCCAAAAAAGTGGTTGAATCTCTAAGAATTCATTATTAAAAATAAAAATATTCTTTAAATTTGATTAAGAAAGATTGTTTTCATGAATCATTTCATTATTTTTGGAATTCTAATTCTTTCAGTAGTTCTTGTAACAAATTATGATTCAGTTCTTGCTACTCACATTAGTACACATCAGGATGATTCTATGGAACAACATGAAATGATGAATGAAAATATGAAAAGTCAACATCATATTCCACATAATGGAATATGTGCGCCAGGATTTACATCACTAGGTCAGATATGTGTATTAGATGATAGATGTGGTCCAGGTGTTTATGCAGGCAAAGTATGTGTGATGGATGGGATGATGAAACAGTATCTAAAACCACATCATCAAAAATTTGCTGGAATTTCAGTTGATAATATTATTTGTGTTGAAGGAAAACATTTGATGTTTAAACATCATGATTCATCTCCGGCTTGTGTAAATTCACACTCTGTTGAAAAATTAAAACAAAGAGGATGGCAAACTGAAAAACCTGTAATGGCATGCACTATGGAATATGATCCTGTATGTGGGATGGATGCAATGACTTATGGAAATATGTGTGATCTTGATACTCAACATATGGCAGTGAAACATCAAGGAGAATGTATGGAACCTTCTATACAAACAACTATCTTGTACATAGATTCTAAACTAGTTGATTGTGTTGGTGTTGGCCCTCAACAGTGTATGTTAATTCAAGAAAATCCTGATTCAAAATGGCAAATGTTTTATGATTCCATAGAAGGATTTGATTACCTAGAAGGAATACAATACAAGCTTAGTGTGATGATTACTGAAATTGAAAATCCACCAGCTGATGGCTCTTCGTTGAAATATACACTGATTGAAGTATTAGAACCTTGAAAAAATTTGTAATTGGAATTATTACAGTAGGGGCAATAATAGTTGGTATTGTCACATTTAATTTTACTGCACATGAAATAGAGCCAACACCACCTGTTATCCAACAAGACCTAAGACTTATGATTGATGATTGGATGAATAATCCTGAACAAGATGATAGAAATCAACGTCTAGAAATCATGAAAGCGTATTATGCATTTGAAGAATCAAGGTAAAAACTGACAGATGATCAAGCAGGTCGAGTCATGCTAAATCAGATTAGAAAGATGGTTAGCTTTGATATTCCAAGAGAAGAACTTGATCAGATTAAACAAGATATTCGTGAAGATCTTAAAGAATTAGGATTTGAAATTAAAGAATGATTACTACCTGATCGCATCTATTTGTGTGTCTAATCTACATCCATTTTATCTACATAAAGATACCAAGTCCACATAAAGTTGAATACGATATTCGTATCACTGTTTTATTTATTATATTGACACCCTTATCTTTAGGATATCCAGTTAATTCATTTTTAGATTATCTAGTAGAAAATCAAATATTTAACAGGTTTTGTTTTTTTAAAAACAATTTCAT
>JAOUAY010000107.1 GCA_029860565.1 Candidatus Nitrosopumilus sp. | reverse complement strand
CTGGCCGTTCTTCTGTTGAAGCATTTTTACTTGCTGTATATGGTGGAACTACAAAAATTGCGGTTGGAGAAAATGGCGGATGTATCACTTTTGATTCTGATGAACACACGTTATTGGGAAATCTTGAAGAGTGTAATAATGCATTTCAAGTAATTAAAAATAGTATTGATAATGTTAAAAAAAAACATGTATTTCCTAGGATGACTGAGGTTGTTTTAGAAAGGACGTTTGATTTAGATCTTGCAAGAAAGATCATATCTGAAAATAATATTGATGTTGAACTATCTGACAGCCAATACGCATATCACATAAATTCTTCTGGAATTGATAAAGGATCGGGATTTTCTAAAATCATGAATAAACTATCCATTTCACACGATGATGTTATAGCAATTGGGGATAGTGCTACTGATGTTCCTTTGTTTAGGGTTGCTAAAACCAGTATTGCTTTGGGAAATGCATCTGAGCAAGTAAAATCTGAGGCTACGATGATTGTATCTGCAAATGCGGGTGATGGGGTTCTTGAGGCATTAGATAAATTAGCACCTACATTATCTGAGATATAAGATGACATTCAAATCCATTCTTGACGAAATTGAAAATAATCTCAACAAAGTATTGTCTGATCTTCCCATTTCTGATGTAGTGTTTTCTGTCGAACCTTCAAAGCCTGGATTTGGTAATGTTAGTTCTAATGTTTCCTTTTTACTTGCAAAGCAACTCAAAAAAAGTCCACAACATATTGCTGAAATGCTATCTGAAAAATACTCTCATTGCGCAAATACTCTTGTTTTAAAATCTGAGGCACATCCCTCCGGATATCTTAATTTTTTTGCAAATTGGGATAAACTAACTCAATTGATTCTTTCTGAATCCTATCTTGATACATTTGGAGATGTTGATATTGGTAAAAATTCTACAATTGTGGTTGAACATACGAGTGTAAATCCAAACAAGGCTCTCCACATAGGACACATAAGAAATATCGTTATTGGTGACACCATATCTAGAATTTTAAAAAAAGCAAACTACAAAGTCAACATACTAAATTACATTGATGATTCTGGGCTTCAAGTAGCTGATATTATAATTGGATTCAAGCATTTTGGTTATGATCAAGAACCCCCTGATGGAAAGAAATTTGATCATTATTGTGGCGATGATGTTTATGTCAAAACCACCGAAAAATATGAAACTGATTCTAGTCTTGAGGATGTTAGAAAAAATGTTCTCAAAGAACTTGAAAATGGTGATTCTGAAACTGCAAAATTTGCAGATAAAATTACTAGACGAGTTTTGGCAGGACAGCTTGAAACTTGTTGGAATTTGGATGTTTCTTATGATTGTCTAAACTTTGAATCACAGATAATCCGCTCAGGGCTATGGGACAAAATATTTGAAAACCTCAAAGAAATGGACCTAATTGAATTTGAAAATGAAGGTAAGAATGTGGGGTGTTGGGTTATTCGAGGAGATAATAAAGAAGAAGACAAGGTAATTGTTAGAAGTAATGGAACTGCAACATACATTGCTAAGGATATCCCATACGCTGCTTGGAAATTGGGATTGCTTGAAGACCCCTTTAATTATGAACAATATGGAAAAGAACAACCATCTTCTCGGGTTTTATGGCAAACTACTTTGAATGACTCTAATCCTGTCTCTCAAAATTTTACCGGGGAGAAAGTTATTACTGTGATTGATTCACGACAGACCAGATTACAAAAAATTATTACTTCATTGATGGGTAAATTCAAATCAATTCCAGATGCATATGTTCATCTTGGTTATGAATCTGTTACATTGAGCTCCGAAACTGCAAAAACTCTTGGTTTGGAGACTGATGGAAAACAAGCTCAAATGTCTGGACGAAAAGGATTGTATGTAAGTGCTGACTCTGTATATGAAATATTAAAAGAAAAAACAAAAGAAGAAACTCTGAGACGGCACCCTGAAATGGATGGTGATGAAATTGAAAAAATTGCACATTATGTTTCTGTTGGTACTTTACGTTATGAGATGATAAAACAAGATTTGGACAAAATTATCACTTTTGATTTGATAAAATCTCTTAGTTTGGAGGGTGATACTGCTTCGTATATTCAATATGCTTACGCAAGAGCATCTAGAATTTTAGAAAAATCTGACAGAGTGCCTTCAATTAACGTTGACTTTTCTTTGCTAACTGAAGACTCTGAATTGGACCTGATAAAAAATATCGGTCTTTTTAATTTACAAGTTCGTGATGCTGCAAATAACTTATCTCCAAAAGTAATTGCAAGATATTGTCATGATTTATCAGTAGCATTCAATTCGTTTTATGAAAAATCAAAGGTTTTGGATTTGGGTGATGAAAATCTTGAAAATTCTCGTTTATGTTTAGTTAATTCTCTTAAGATTACTCTGGAAAAATCATTGAATCTTCTTGGAATTAAAACACCTGATAGAATGTAATGTCCTAGAAGGACAATCATGTTGTCCCTCTAGGTTAGTTGGCGTGCAAACCAATTACTATAATGTGAAATTTTATTCGTCAATAAACCTTCTTTTTAGGTGTATAGGTACCAGATTACCCCAAATCATAATATTGAGGATTTAAATTTGAACGGGAGCACAACGTGCATGGGGTAGAGATAAGGCAGTCAATAAAGGACCCACGTGGAAAAGGACAATTTTTGATTTAACAATAAACAGATATCTCAAATTAATTCCATAAATGGTTCAATCCTCTAAAGATTTGAACTTAGTTGAAATTGATTTCTTTGGAAATATCAAAGATGAAAATCATTAATTCAAGTTTTTGTATTATGTAAATATTTGTATGTAGATGACTGTCATTTTAATTTGTGGACTTCCAGGAGTAGGAAAATCGGCAATCAGCAAAAAACTTGCGTCGCGTCTAAAAGCAGTGGTTTTATCAACTGATAAAATCAGAAAAGAGTTAATCAAAAACCCCACATATAACAGCAAAGAAAAAAAGCAAATCTATGATATCATGATCCTTCTTGCAAAATACCTGCATGAAGCAAATATTCCATGCATTCTTGATGCCACATTTAGCAAAGACTCCTTTAGAAAACAAGTCAAAAAGAAAATTGGTATTTCAGGCAGCCAATTTCAGGTAGTAGAATGTATTTGCCCTGAAAAATTGATTATTTCGCGCTTAAAATCCAGAAAAAATGATTATTCTGATGCAGATGTCCCAGTATACAAAAAGATGAAAAAAATCTATGAATCAGTAAAAGGAAAACATATCCAAGTAAATACTGAAGTTTCTGCAGATATCAATGCCAAACTTATCCACCAAAAGATTTTGGAAGATGGAATATGAATAAGATACAAAATACTTTCATTCAAACACTAAAAAAAGAAAAATCAGCATATCCACATAAAGTTCCTAGAATCAATTTTGAGGAAACACACATTTCATGGATTCTGCTTACAGGGCAATTTGCGTACAAAATAAAAAAAGATCTAAAATTCGGCAAAGTACTTGATTTTTCCAGTTTAGAACTAAGAAAGAAGTTTTGCCAAAAAGAAGTTCAATTAAACAAAATTCTATGCGGCGATATGTATCAAGGTATTGTAAAAATTGTAAATGATAAAGGAACATTCAAGATATCTGATCTCAGAAAAAAAGGTAAGGCACTTGAATATGCAGTAAAAATGCGTGAAATTCCTCAAAAAAATAGAATGGATTTGTTATTACATCAAAACAAAATTAATACAAAAACCATTGATAGACTGGTAGACATTCTAATTGATTTTCACAAAAAAACTCCTACAAATAAAACAATCAAAAAATTCGGTCAGTCTAAATTTATCCTAGCAAAAATTAATGAGAACTTTCGAACTCTCGAAACCTTGGATAAAATAAATCCTATTTTTGAAAAAAAACTTGTGTCATTTGTAAAGAACAACAAAGATTTTTTTTTAAGAAGAATAAAGGAAAATAAAATTCGTAATGTTCATGGAGATTTGTATCTCAAAAACATCTTTGTTCTTAGAAACACAAAATTCTACCTCTATGATAGAATCGAATTTAACGATGAGTTACGATTTGCCGATATTGCCGAAGATGTAGCTCATTTTGCTATGGATCTAGATTTTCATAATAAAAAAAATCTCAGAAAATATTTCATCAACCAATATATCAAAAAAAGTAAGGATTCTGAATTAGAGTCACTAGTTTATTTTTGGATGTGTTATAAGGCGTGTATGAGAGTCAAAGTGTCTCTTTTTCAAGCCAAGAATGAGCAAGACAAGAAGAAGAAGAATAGTCTTCTTAATGATGCAAAAAAACTGCTCAAACTTACAAGTTCATACCTGAATTTGTTCTAGATCTAGATTATTGAAATTAAAAGAAGACCGGCGTAATCTCTATTATGCCTTCTGTGTCCATTTTCATCCTCAAAACGTTGGCAGAGTTTCCATGTCTGAATTAAATATTTCATATTGTATTTTAGATATTCTTAACTAAACTTTTGTCATAGCATTAGATATGGTAAGTTTATTTCCATTTGATGCAGGTAATCTACTTACTTTTTTGGTGGCCATTTCAGCAACAAGTCTAACCCTGTTAGTGATAAATAGAGAATTTTTAAATCAAAGATTCAATCTTAAAAAAACTCATGATTCTGAAGGGAAAAAACGAGCCCTGTCTTATGTTGGATGGAACTTGAGATTATTTGCAGGAATGATAATGTCACAATTGGTACTTGGTCTTGTTTTGATGATCAGAATACTGCTAGAAGAAAAGGCCGAATGGTTTG
>JAOUAY010000106.1 GCA_029860565.1 Candidatus Nitrosopumilus sp. | reverse complement strand
AAAAGAAGCAGAGGTACTTTTAAAAAAATACAAGAAAAAAGCCACAGGTGGACTTCGAAGGTATTTGATTACTCCAGAACAAGAATTTGTGGAAGCTGCATGTCTAATTGCAATTGTTGAACACGAAGAAATACCCACTGACAAAAAATTATCAGTAATGCCAGAATCATATGTTTTGGGATTATTAGATTGTGTAGGGGAATTGAAAAGACAAGTGTTTGACAAAATTAGAATTGATGAAATTGATGAAGCTGTAAGGATTTTTGAAATAATGGAAAATTTGTATCTTCAATTATACACTTTTTCAATGTATGATAAAGTAGTAAAAGAAGCTCGAAGAAAGATTGACGTTAACAGAATTCTAGTAGATGATGTCAGATCTGTAATTACAGAAGAGAAAAGAAGAACAGAATTAATCGAGATTTTACAAAAATTGGAGAAATAATCTGATGATTATTAGTGCGGACGATGGGATTTGAACCCACGTACTCCTAAGAGACTAGCCCCTCAAGCTAGCGCCTTTGGCCAGGCTGGGCGACGTCCGCAATAGAACTTCCTTGCATGGTTTTTATAATCCTTGACTGTTTTTTTGTTCATGTTAATTCCTGTCAGGTGTTTGACATGCGGAAAATTAATTGCCGATAAATTTGATGATTACCAAAATAAAATAAAATCAGGAGAAGATCCAACAAAAACTCTTGATTCTTTGGGATTTGAGAGATATTGTTGCAGAAGAATGCTTTTGACTACTGTTGAGACCATACAACAAGTAATCCCATTTTATGAAGCAATTCAGAGAAGAAAACAAGAAGTTCAATCAGAGTTAGAATAACTTGGCTAAAATTACTTCCATTGAAGGACGCATTCTATACAACAGTAGAGGAAGTAAAACAATTGAAGTAGATGTTCAATCAGATGGAAAATTTCTAGGAAGAGTCTGTGCTCCTTCAGGTGCCAGTGTTGGAAAATATGAAGCAGTTAGTTTTCCAAATAACAATCCTGAAGAAAGTCTCAGAATTTTAAAGACTAATTCTCAAAAATTTGTAGGCTTAGAATCATCAGATCTAAAAGGAATTCAGAATATTTTAAAAAGTTTGGACAATTCTACAAACTATTCAATCATTGGCGGAGCACTTGCTTTTGCAATTACAATTGCATCCATGGAATCAGCAGCTAAATCAGCAGATGAGCCATTGTTTAAAACACTCTCATCAGAATCGTCATTTAAATTTCCATTCCCAATAGGAAATATTTTAGGAGGTGGAGCTCATGCAGGACCTGGAACTCCAGATATTCAAGAAATATTAATTTGTGCCATAGGTTCAAAAACTATTGAAGATGCTATTGAAACTAATTTATCAGTACATAAAGAATTGCGTCATGTTTTAGAAAAAGAAGATCCTAACTTTACAAATGGAAGAGGTGATGAAGGAGGTTGGGCACCAAAGCTAGAAAATCAAAAAGCATTAGAGGTTTCTGCAAAAGCATGTGAGAATTTAGGATTTACTTTAGGAAAAGAAGTATCATTAGGAGTAGACTTTGCATCATCTACACAATGGAATGAAGAAAAAGGAAAATATGTTTACAATAGGGCAGGATTTGAAAATTCCACTGGAGAGCAGATTGATTTTGCTGCAGATATTATTAAAAAATTCAAATTGATTTATGCAGAAGATGCAGTCCATGAAGAGGCATTTGAAGATATGGCAGAACTAACGGCAAAATTCCCAAATGTATTGGTTACAGGAGATGATTTGACAGTTACAAATGCAGGTATCCTAAAAAAAGCAATAGAGGTAAAAGCATGTAATGCTGCAATTCTAAAAGTTAATCAAGCAGGTAGTCTTTTTGATGCCTTAGAATTTTCAGACAAAGCAACTCAAAATAATATTAAATTAATCACATCACATAGATCTGGAGAATCTACGGATTCACAAATATCCCACATAGGTTTAGCAACAAAATCAAAAATGCTCAAAGTCGGTGTAGTTGGAGGAGAAAGAGTAGCAAAGCTCAATGAATTGTTACGCCTGTCAGAGCATGATTTAATACGCGGTATGGCAGAGATTTGAAATCGTCATGAGCCAACAAACTGAAGGAATGGACATTAAAAAGAAAGTCCTAGCAACAGGAATCAGAGTAGGAACTCAAGTAAAAACAAAATTCATGATACCATTCATCACTAAAGCCAGTCCAGAAGGACTTTACATACTTGATTTAGATATTACATTAGAGAAAATTAAAACTGCAGCCAAATTCATTAACAGATTAGGAGCAGATAATCTTATTGTATGCTCAGGTAGGCAATATGCTGAAATGCCAATTGAAAAATTTTGTGAGGCTTTAGGCTCAAAGAAGCTACTTCGAAGATTCATGCCAGGTACTTTGACAAATCCCTCATTACCATATTATATTGAACCAAAATTAGTTTTGATTTCAGATCCTCAAGTAGATGAACAAGCAATTATTGAAGCAACAAATGCAGGAATTCCAATAATAGGAATTGCAAACACAGACAACATCACATCAAATCTGGATGTAATCATTCCAGCAAACAATAGAGGAAGAAAAGCTCTAGCAACAGTTTATTGGTTATTGGTACGTCAAGTCTTAATCGAAAGAGGAGAATTAAAAGAAGATGAACCAATGAAAGAAGAGATAGATGATTTTGAAACAAAGATTACCGAAGAGGAAATCGAATAAAATATTAGAATTTTAGTGTTCACTTGAAATCCAAAGCTTCTGCACCAGGTAAAGTAATTCTTTTTGGAGAACATTTTGTGGTATATGGAGTAAAAGCAATTCTCTGTGCAATTAACAAAAGAATTAGTGTTACTGCAGAAAAAAGTGAAGAGAATAAAATTTCTATTAAATCAAATATTGGGAATTTGACCTTAGAGCCTAACAAATTAATTTCAGAAATTAATTCACCACTAAAACCATTTTATTATTTAGCAAACAAAATGATACAAAATCAAAATACAGGAATTGAAATTGTTGTAGAATCAGATATTCCACTTGGAGTTGGTTTAGGTTCATCATCTGCATGTTGTGTTGCAGGTGCTGCAGCAATTTCAAGATTATTTCATAAAACATCCAAAGAAGAAATTCTCAAACTAGCAATAGAAGCTGAAAAAACAATTTTTAAAAATACATCAGGAGCAGATTGTACTGTATGTACATATGGTGGAATTATGGAATATGACAAAGAAAATGGATTTGATAAAATAGAATCTGAACCTAATTTCCATCTAGTTATTGTAAATTCAAACATAGAACATTCTACAGAATCAGTAGTTGCAAGAGTAAGAGAATTCAAAGAAAAAAATGAGACAAAGTTTGCCACATTATGTAACAATGAATCAAAATTAGTAAAAGATGTTTTGGGATTATTAAAAGAAAATAACATCAAAGAGTTGGGATGTAAAGTAATACAAAATCAAAAATACCTTGAGACAATTGGAATATCCAATGACAAATTAAGAGAAATGATTCAAGGAGGTCAAAACGAATCATTTGGTGCAAAAATCACAGGCGCAGGAGGTGGAGGTTGCATCTTTGCTCTTACAGATGAATCAAATCTTGATCAGACCATGAATCAATTCAAAGAAAAGAATTATGATTGTTTTTCAGTTAAAATTGATTTTAAAGGACTGGATACTTTTTAATTGATAAGATAATTTTGAACAACATGATTCTGATAAAACTAGGCGGTTCAATTATTACAAATAAAGAAAAAGCATTATCAGCTAGGAAAAAAACAATAGATAATCTTTCTAAAAGTTTGAAGAAAATTAAAGAGCCAGTAATCATTGTTCACGGAGGTGGATCCTACGGACATTATTGGTCTGTAAAATATGATATGCATACAAAAGAAGAAAAATACAATCTAAAAGGAGTTGCAATTGTTAAAAATTCAATGATTGAGTTAAATAAAATAATTTTAGATTCATTGATAAAAAACAAATTAAATCCATATTGTCTTCCACCAACTGATTTTATGTCTGGAAACAAACCAATAACAAAAAAAATCAAAGAGATTGAAAAAATTGCCAAATCAGGCTTAATTCCAGTCACATATGGAGATGCATTATGGTTTGGTCAACAAAAAACATACATTTTATCTGGAGATAAAATTATGACTCATCTTGCAAAAATACTAAAACCCAAACTGTGTATTTTTGTATTAAACGAAGATGGATTATATTCTGATCTAAAATCGAAAAAATTAATTTATGAATTACATAGTCAACGACCATCAATTTCTGAAAATAAGATGGATGTTACTGGAGGAATGACTAGAAAAGTTGAAGAGGCATCAAAAATTTCAAAGATGGGAATGAATGTATTTTTTGTAAATGGAAACAAACCTGAAAGAATTGTGAAAGCGGTTAAAAATAAGATATTTGAAGGGACTTTGTTTAGAGGTAAATGAAATGTCTGAAGAATTTGTAATTTTAGTTGATGAAAACGATAATCCAATTGGTAGTGAAGAAAAAGTAAAGTGTCATTTACCAAATGGAAAATTACATAGAGCATTTACTGCATTGTTATTTGATGTCGAAGGCAGACTGATCCTTACAAGAAGAGCAAAGAGGAAAATGCTGTGGCCAAATGATTGGGATGGAACATTTGCAAGTCATCCAAGAGAAGGAGAAACATACGCATCATCAGGAGAAAGAAGGATGCCTGAAGAATTAGGAATTAATGGAACATTAGATTATTTACACAAATTTGAATATCATGTTCCATACAAAGACGTGGGATCTGAAAATGAAGTTTGTGGAACCTTA
>JAOUAY010000105.1 GCA_029860565.1 Candidatus Nitrosopumilus sp. | reverse complement strand
GAGGGCATGATTTGAACAAGCGACAGCCCGGTCTTCAGCCGAGTGCTCTCCCAGGCTGAGCTACCTCGGCACTTAGAAAAAACAAATCCATTTGAGGAATTAAAGTTTGTCTTTTTAGATCTTCCAAGGGACATCTTCCCTGTTTTTTCTTTTATTGATCAAGCGGCTCATTACAAAAAACAAATCAGATAATCTGTTAAGGTATTTAATACAATTAGAATTTATTTCATCTTTTTCACTTAATTGAACGGTTTGAGTCTCAGCTCTCCTCACAATTGTCCTCACATAGTGTAATTGAGCAGCTGCAGGAACCCCACCAGGCAAAATAAAATTTGTCAGAGGGGGTAGTTCTAATTCAAATTGGTCGATATGTTGTTCCAATGCTGTAATCAGATCTAATGAAACTCGATTTTTTACGTCATTTAGATTTGGATTTGAAAGATCTGCGCCTACTATAAATAAATCATTTTGAATTTTAGTTAAAATTGTAATAATATCGGCATCTAATGAATTTGCCAACACCATTCCTAGTGCAGCGTTTGCTTCATCTACTGTACCATAGGCAATAATTCTTGGATGTGATTTTGCTATTCGATAGTTTCCTTGCAAACCTGTATTTCCATTATCACCAGTTTTGGTGTAAATTTTCATGAATTTACTACTTTTAAAATTACTATTATGTGATTCGAAATTAAATAATATGTAAATTCATTAGTAGAAAATTTCAATAATAATACAGTCTCATGATGATATTGGATTTCTTCAAAACTGCAGCAAATCTCAAAAATATTTCGAGACAAGGTTGGATAGATAAATTATCTCTAGATTCCCCTGAATCAGTTGCAGATCATTCTTACTCTATGGCAATAATGAGCATGGTGATATCTGATTTAGAGGATTATAACTCTGAAAAAATTCTCAAAATGGTATTACTCCATGATTTAGCAGAATCAAAGATTGGAGATTATACGCCTGATCAAATTTCTAAAGAGAAAAAGAAAGAGTTGGAAAATAAAGCATTTTTTGAAATTGTAAGGAATTTACCGGACAGGGTAAGAATACAGTATTTGAAAATTTGGGAGGAATATCAAGAAAATAATTCCCCTGAATCAAAAATAGTGCATCAAATTGATAGATTGGAAATGGTACTTCAAGCAAAATTATATCAAAAAGAAGGTCATCCTAAAGAAAAATTATATTCGTTTTTTGAATCTGCAAAAATAGACATTGTTCATCCAAAATTAAAAGAATTATTTAGAAAGATTCTAGAAGATACTCCATAGATATGTCTGAAAGTAGTAAAGATGAATTAATCGATGCACAAAAACAAGTAATTGGGATTTTGTTTGAGGTGATCAAAAGATTACAAGCAAATAATGATTTAGATGAAGAGTATTTTCAAATAATTTCAAAAGACGACAAAAATGATATTCGTATTAATAAAATAATGAGCGAGAGAACAGAAAACGCAAAAATTGTCGGTAGACTATTAGAACAGTTGGAGACTTAATTACCACAACCACAGTCATCATCAGAAATAATTCTCAGATGAGCTGTTTGTTGGTATTTATCCTGAATATAATTTGCAAGATTTGTAATTCGGATCCTGGGCTCTCTAGTAGTCCAACTCCCTTCATTTTCAAACCAAAACTCTATTTCATCAAGATCATACCTTTCATTATTTTCAACAAGAATTTTGAAGATAAGTTTAATTTCATCAATTTCGGATTCTGAAAGTTTTGATTTATCTTCAACCATGGTAGTAATTTCATTTAATTTGATTATGACATTATTTGTTAAAGGCATGATTTCTCCAATTTTTGGATTCTATAACAATCTTCGTAAGTCCCATTGTTTTTATAATAATTGGATTATCTTGGAATGATGCAATATTTTCAGGCTTTAAAATTAGGTCAAAAAAGAGTTGCATTAGCTAGAGAATATCTCAACACATTAACTGATGGTAAAGCTATGCCTGCACTGGCTTTAATTGACAATAAATCAAATATATGGTCACCAGTGGGAGAGGAAAATCTCTATGCATTCGTAGATGAATCAGCAGGTTTTATTTTAACAGACAATAGTGGATATATTCTTGCATTAGTTGATAAAACTGGGTCTTCAAAAACAATAGTTCAAGGAGTTACACAACAACAAAAAGAAATATTGGAAAAAGCATTTGAAAAAGACAATATTCCAAAATTTGAAGGTAAAGTAATTTTACCTGTATAGCCTTCAAATAAAACGTAAAGCTTTAGTTACATAAATTATTTTATAAAAAAAATGAGTAAATTTTCTCAAGAAATTGAAGTTGGCGGTCATTTGATTGACTCTTCAATTTTAACTAAAATCTTTGATAAGATAATGGATTTGCAAGGTGAATTCCAAGTAGAAGAAATTGAGATTGGAAAAAAGAAAAGAGATCAGTCATTTGCACGATTGTCAATTACAGGAAAAGATCAAAAACATTTAGATGAAATTTTAGAGACAGTTTATCGTTTAGGAGCAGTATCAAAAATTCAAAAAGAAATTACATTAAAAAAAGCCCCAAAAAATAATGTAATGCCAGATAATTTCTATAGTACCACAAACAACCACACACATATTTTTCATAAAGGAAAATGGATTTCAGTTGAAAATATGATGATGGATAAATGCATAGTTGTGAAAGACAACAGAGCATTTTGTATTCCTGTTAGAGATATCAAAAAAGGTGATCAAATAATTGTTGGTGAAAAAGGCATTAAGATTACTCCACCTGAACGTCCAAGAGAGGGGGTTAATGTCTTCGAATTTATGGGCAGTTCAAGCTCCAGTGAAAGACCAACTCAGCATATTGCAAAACAAGTTGCAGATGATATTTACAATACGAAAAAAAATGGTGGAAGAATTATCATTGTTGGAGGTCCAGCAATAGTACATACAGGAGCAGATGATGCAGTATCTGAGTTAATCAGATCAGGATATGTTGATGGAGTTTTGGCAGGAAATGCTCTTGCAGTTCATGATATAGAATATGCTACCTTGGGAACATCACTTGGCATGAATGTTCATGATGCAACATTAGCATATCATGGACATAGAAACCACATGGATACAATCAATGCAGTATTCAAAGCAGGTTCCATTTCCAACATGGTGAAAACCAAGAAATTAACAAAAGGGATAATGTATGAATGTGTGAAAAACAAAGTACCATTTGTTTTAGCAGGTTCAATTCGTGATGATGGACCGTTACCAGATGTAATTACGGATATTACTCAAGCACAACGTGAATACAAAAAAATTCTACAAGGTGCAGATATGGTTATTATGATTTCAACAATGCTACATTCAATTGCAACTGGTAACATGTTACCAGCAAATGTCAAAGTGATTGTAATTGATATTAGTCAGCCTACAGTTACAAAACTCATGGATAGAGGTACATGGCAAGCATTAGGTATTGTGTCTGATGTAGGGGCATTTTTGCCGATGGTTGCGCAACAAATTAGAAAAAAAAGTAATTTAAGATAAAGTAAACATAATCCATTTAAATTAAAATCATTAAGATAGATCTGTTCAAAAATAAAATTGCTGTCTTTTATTGTTTACGTACAATAAAACTGGATGAATACTACGTTTCTCTTAAATTAAAAAAAATTATTAATTTATTGTGTTGGGTAAGAATAGACGTTGGCCTTATTCTCTTGGACTATTTTTATTTTTAGGCTTAGTTGCCAATCCCGCATTTGCAGAAGTTGCTAGTCTTCAAACCAATAATGAATCATTTTACAAAGGAGATGAAATTGAATTTTCAGGAACTGTTGAAGATGGTTCTACAGGTTTAGTAACAATTGTAATTCGTGATCTAAATGATGAATTTGTATTGTTAACACAAGCAATTATTGATGATGATAATTCATTTGAGAGAAAAATAAAAATTGAAAATAAATTTACTGAAAATGGAAATTATAATGCAATTGGATTCATCCTTAGTATGACCAAAGGTGCAACTACAAATTTTGACGTTTCACTAAACGAGATTCCAATCACAGAAGATTACGAAATTGATGAGATAATAAATCAGAAAATAATAAACAATAATCCAATTACTGTTGAACCACCTATAAAACCGGCAGAACCTCTAGAAATAGTTTCTAATACTTACAATGTAGATTTTGTGGATCCTCATAAAGATCCATATCATTATGTTGAGAGATATTATTCAGAGCCATCTTACAAAAGTTGGTTTGATAGAAATTATCCGGGCCAAACAATAGAAAAATTTGTTGGGTACACTGATGATACATACTCAATAGTTCCAGAAATAATTGACAATGAAATCATTCCAGAGGCACAGGCATCATCAATAGCACAACCAACTCAAAATACAACTAATAATTCAGATATTGCCCAAATATCATTATCTATTGCAGCATTAGGGATATTGTTTGGAGCTGTGTATGGAGTTAAAAGACAAGTAGACAGTAACTCAAAACAAATTTCACTCAATAAATACACAATAAGAAAAAAAATTCTTAACCCAATTTTAGGTTTAAACCCTAAAGAAATACTTCAAACAAGATTAGCTAAAGGAGAAATTACTTTGGAAGAATATGATAAATTGAAAACAAAATTAAATTAATTTGTGGTATATTCAGGGTGCAATCATGGAATTTTTTTGAGTTTGTAAATTGTAGTTGGTATCTTTTTTAAGATTTTCAAAAAATTTATCGATCATCTCCAATCCTGCAACAACCTTTGGTGCATTATTTTTTACAAATTCAACTTTTTCAGAACTTGTTTTCGGTTTATCTTCAAGATAATTTTG
>JAOUAY010000017.1 GCA_029860565.1 Candidatus Nitrosopumilus sp. | reverse complement strand
AGTAGATCTCTGGTCATATCTACAATAGTTTTTGCAGTAATATCTATAGGAATCTTTTCATATTATTTTTTAAACCAAAGTGAGATTGATTCACAAATTCTGGACAATACCACGTTTAAGACACTGGAGGAAAAAATGGCAAAGCACTACGGTGTCGGAAAATTTGGTAGTGAGCATTCACATGCGGCATTGGCAGTATTTGTAAATGGTAATCAGCTAGACTTTGCCATTCCACAGTTTCAGCTTCAAAGCAAGTACATCCACTTTGAAAATGATAATCCGTATTTGATTCACAAGCATGCAACTGACGTTCCGTTAGATATGCTGTTTGCATCTTTGGGATTGGTGATTACTTCTGACTGTATGGAGTTAAACTATAAGACAAATGTTTCAGAAAAACATTGCACTGATTTGGAGAACTCGATGATATTTTTGATAAATGGCAAATCTCACTCAAACATCAATCTGTATGAGATAAGGCACAATGACAGAATTTTAATATCATTTGGCGATTCAAAATTAATTTCTGAGCAGCTAAAATATCTGGAATCACTTGAAATACACGATATTCCAAAAAGGAGTCAGTTAGTCCCTGGAAAAGACATCTCTGTTTGAAATTATTTTACCAGATTAATGATGTGAAAGAGTCTTAACGTATAGCAGAATATAGTATTCATGGTACTTGCATATATTGGAATCGCAATAGGAATTTTGCTAGTAATAATTCTGATTGTCAAAGTAACAAAAACCAATCCTCGCGAGGTGGCAGGAATAGATGCACATTGTAAAAAATGCGGGATTGAAATAAATGGCTCAAGCTGCCCAAAATGTGAAAAAAAATCCCAGTCATTTGGCATCTAGAAACATCTGTGAATTATTTTTAAGACTGTCTTTAGCATGAAATGCATTGGGTTCAAAGATTGATTGTGAATGTACAGAATGCAATTGTCAAGAGAAGTTTGAAACTATAGAAACAGAAGAACTTCTCAATCTAATACAACACGGAAGACTGACACAGGAACAAATCGCATTCCTAAATACCAGAATAGGAAGCAGAGCATGCAAACAATGTTTTATTGGTAACCATTACAAATGATAAATTGCAATAAGCTTAAGTTCGTAATTTCTAATTAAGAATTATGAAGCAGGCAACTAAAGGCGCCATAGTAATTGCAATTGCAATTATCGCATTTTACGGTACCATGAGTTTATTGTGGAGATTATGAAAAAAGATCTAATTTTGATAATGAATATTGATTGTAAATCATAAAACCAGTTTCTTTTTTTGGCTTTTGAATATGTTTAATTTTTTTTAATTAATCATCAGCTGTGGAATCAACTTCCAAAATATAATCACATTCGTAGCCAAATTTGTCATGATGTTTCTTAATGGCCTCTTTGTCAGGGGCTTCTAGAAAACAATACATCTTATCTTCATCCTCACTAAAAATCAGATTTAGATGAGTTACGCCAAATTCATCCTTTGGTGAATTTTGTAATTTTTTTAAAGATTCAAGATTTGTTCCTTTCAAAGGATGGCTATCTAGAAATTTTGGCATCACTGTCATACCACAAAATCACTAAAAAAAGTTTAATTTTGTTTTAGCTGTAATGCCAATCTTAACAAAAATTCCCTAGTTTCTTTTTGGCAAAAATGGAAGCAATGCTCGAGCAAACTCCATGACATTCTTTGTTTGGATGTATACAGTACCTGGACCAATAATTTCCATAACCAGAGCTTCTCCTCCAAACAGAGTTGTCTTAAAACTACCATGTTTTGTTACTCTATAACTTGCAGTAGAGCTTAATGCAACCAGTTGATAATTGTCAATGATCATCTTTTCTCCTGCTTGCAGTTTGGTTTCTAGGATTCCGCCCCAAGCATTGACAAAGATTTCTCCACTTCCTATTGTTTTTAACATGAACATGTTAGTTCCAAAGATTCCTTTTGTAAATCCCTGCCATTTGGTATCAAGTGACAGATCACCAGTGGATCCCACAAATGCGCCTGATTGAACGATAAATTCCTCTTCGACTTTGATTACTTCAATATCTCCAAGCATGTTTCCAGTCAATCCAAGCTTGCAGCTGTCTTCTTGTGCGATAAACTCATTTACAAAAAATGACTCTCCACCAAATGCTGCAGCTTTTAGCGATTTTAGAAAGCCTCCCTTTCTCATTTTGGTTTCAGTGAGGATGTCACCTCGGATGTATACCATGGCCGCAGCTTCTGCAGTCACCTTTTCACCCTTGTTTAGCGTAAATTCGATTAATCCCATTGGGTTTTTTAGAATCTCATATTGCATGTTTATTTTTGAAATGATTGGAATTTAGATCTTTCCGTGTTTGTGAAAATTAGATCAATATCTCTTGGAGACATACAGCATCATGGTATAAAGTATCAGCTGCTCAGAGAGTAGAAAAGATTGAAAATGAGTCTGCATAGTTTTTCAGAATAATTTTGTATCTTTTAACATAAATTCAATGATCATCGCTTTTGAGGAATTTGATGTTAAATTGATTTTTTTTCATACAGATGTCATTTTAGAAACTACAAAATGGATAAAAGTATAGAAATCCTTTTAGAATATTATCAGAAGTTTTTAGATACACGCGAGAAGCAGGTTCACATGATGCTTGACTCTTGGGTCGAACAAGAGATCGTCCTGTTTCTCGGTGGTAATACATCACGTTTTTGACTAAAAAGGAATACGTATAATTTGTTAGACAAGTCGTTAGCGATTATTATCCATGCCATGAAGTATTTTTTGGATTGATTTGAGATTAACTGCTTAATAGCAAAATGGAAATCTGAATTCTATACTGATGAATAATTAAAATATTATAATTTAGTGTGAGGTATGTAATGTCTGACAAAAAAGAAAAAATTTGAACCTGACAAACTTAGCCTCACAAAACCTGAGATACTAGAATTCTGTGATAGAGTATTAGCAAAATGGGGCAAAAATCCCGTCAACAACGCAAATCATATCCTTGCGATGAATGCTATCAAAACCAGTGTTGTGTGGACTGATGACGAGTCATTAAAGGCAATTTGGAGTGAGATAATAGCATGGACATTTGAGCTTCTTTATGAGAATGTCATGGCTCAAAATGAGGGTGAGTGGGTAAATGTCATGAAAAAATTAAGGAATAAACAATAATGATAAATGATCATTTTTCTATTGGAAGCGTTGCTTGGTTTGGATTTTGAGTGTTTTAGGTTAGTTTGAATTTTGTTGGAATTATAGATTTTTGATAATTAAGTTCAAATTTTAAACATTGTAAGACGCGTCGGATTTTTACTCATAAAACAGAAGATTTCTATTTTTATCAACAAAGAGTAAAAATCAACGTTATTTTGTTCTTTTAATCCCGAGTTATTTTGTCAAACACACAACTGGCCGTAAGATCACCAGTAACATTTACCATAGTTCTAATCATGTCCAAAATTCTATCTACAGAAATCAGCAATAAGATTCCAACCGGAGGAATACCGACAGTAATCAGTACGGTGGATAAGACAATTACTCCTGCACCAGGTACAGCAGGGGTTCCAATAGAAGCCAAAAGAGATGTTATGATTATCACCAATATAGATATCATACTCAATTCTATTGCAAAAAGCTGTGCCAAAAAGAAGACAGCTGTAACCTGGTATAACGCAGTTCCATCCATATTCACAGTTGTTCCTAAAGGAATAACAAATTTTGAAACTCTAGTATCTATTTTCAGATCATCTTCTGCAGTCTTTAATGTCACCGGCATTGTAGCCATGGAACTGGCTGTTGAAAAAGCCAAAGTTTGCGGATTGCGGAATTTTGAAAACGTAGAAGATATGGATCTTTTTGCTACGAATTTTAAGAACAATGTGTATACCAGCAACATAATTCCAAGACCTAAAACAACGGTTCCCATGTATGCCCCCAATCCAACCATTGTTCCCACACCTACTGTGGCAACCATTCCAACAATCAATCCAAAAACTGCAAACGGTACAATCTTCATAGAAATCAAAAGAATGTGTAGTGTAATTTTTTGAATTGATTCTAGTACATCTATCAATGGCTTGACTGATTCTTTTGGAAGAACTGCCATAGATAGACCTACAATGAGTGCCATCACCAAGATGCTAAACATCTGCCCTTCAAGATACGAAGAAATAGGATTTCTTGAAATAATGTTAGATACGGCATTTGGAATATCATCTAATGAAAAGCCATCTTTGATTTGTAGATCATCATCTGAAAGATCATGAGATTCCTGAAGAGAAGTAAGATCAAGAATACTACCTGGAGAAATAATTGATGCAAGAAATACAGCTACAAGTATTGCAATTGTTGTAGTAATTACAAAGTAAGTACCAACACCCAATCCGAGAGTTTTTAGTTTATCTTTTGCTCCCAGATTAGTAATAGCCACGACAATAGAGGCAAAAATTAACGGGACAATAATCATTTGAATTATACTCAAAAATATGTTGGCAGGAATTTTCAGATAGGAGGATAAAGAATCTAAAGCATCATTATCTATCCCGACACCTACATCATCACCTAAAACTAATCCCACACAAAGCCCTATGATTAAAGACAATACAACCTGAAGCCATAAATTCTTGAAAATATAATTTTTAAACATCATTTTATTCACTTTAACATTAATTTTATGTTAAAATTTCTCTGAAAAATTCCATACATGGAGAAATAAAACATGTCCTCCATAAAAGGAATTGAGTTCAAAGTAGGCACACACAAAAAAGATTTTCTCACAATCCGTTACAAATGAGGTAAATATTGCTGATTATTTCCTCTCACAATGTTTCATGCATAGGACTTGATTCAATCAACCCCCAAAGGAGACATACAATCACTAGTTTAATTTTCTCAATTCGTTTAGCAAAAATATGTGATGATCTGATTGTACAAGATTGGAATTCAGAACTTAATTTTGAACTATCCTCCAGTCTGGTTATCACTTTTTGAGTCAACTCTGGTGTTATCCATTTATTAACATCTCATCACACCCTTTTTTACAAAATTTTGTAGTTATTCAATTAAGTTCCTTTAGATAGTTACTGTTGATTTTTTCTTCCTTTCAGAGCCATTATTCATTGAATGGATTGCTCAAAGGTATTGATTTAGATCTTTTTGTGTTTGAGAAAACAAGATAAATATCTCCAAGAGATTAATGGTATCATGGCAAAAAGTATCAGCTGTTCAGATGCGGGAAAGGACTGTGGATGGTCTGCAACTGCAGAATCTGAAGAGGAACTAATGAGTAAGGTTACAGAGCACGTTTTGGCAGATCACAAAGAGATAGAACTAAACGAAGAGAACATCTCAGGCATCAAATCACTGTTCAAAGAAGTATAACTATGCAGAACTAGGCAGTTTTTTTTGTTTTTTATAATTGATTTAGTGTTGACTGATGGTCAGCTAAAAACGTTTCAGATTTAGTAAATGAGAAAAATGTCATTTACAAACATGGCACTAGCTCAAGAAAAAAAGGGAGGGCCTTATTCCAAAGATGAGCGTGAAAAGCGACAAGCAGAGGTATCTAGGCTTCATTTTGAGTTTGGATATTCTGCACTAAAGATTTCAGATTTGATGAAGATTAATCGCAATACAATTTATGCAGACATCAAATATTTGTATTCCAATATCAAAGATGAACTAAAACAAAATAGTGAAGATTTTATTTTAAGGCAAATTGGAAGACTAGAAGCACAACGAACCAGAATCATAGAAAAAATCAATGAAAACAAAATTGATGACATAAGACATGATAAACTGTTACTTGATATTGATGCAAAGATAAACACATTGGTATTACGTATCAATTCAGATCAAAAAGAAAAATCAAATCCTGTTGAGATTCAAGAGAATGTCATACAAGACATTATTTTATTTTTAATAATCAAATACAGTAGAAATTATAGTTTAGAAAAAGAAGAGATCATTAGTGAAATTATTAATCTCCAACAGTGTACGGCAATTCAAGCTAAAACAATATTTTCTCAGATTCAAGAATTGGGATTTGAATATTGCAAAAAATTCAACTCAGATGAACTCGTATATGATTTGCTAGAGTTTGCATATTTACGCAGATACGTAACTCCAAAAGATGAATTCGTAGTGAAGATAAATTCATTATGCATTTTGGATATGCATCATAAAGCTGAAAAAATCAGATTAAGGAAGAGGTATTCAGAAAAATTTGGAGACAAGAAAAAATGGGCAGATGAAACATTTGCAAAACATGAAGAAGAGCAAAACAAAGTGGCAGAAAGATATGCAGAGGCATCAGGTAAGATAGTTGCAGAGGCTTTGGAGAATTTATCAGATCAGAAACAAGTTGAGAATTATCTGAAATACATCAGCTTCTTTTTTTGAAAAGAAGAAGAAGACTGATTCGGGGAATTTTTAGAATGAAATTTGAATCCGACCAACCTTGAGACTTTTCCTTTGAGGGAGAATCAGAGGATACATTCTATCTGCAAAACGGATTTTACAGATTTAACGGATCATGGAAGCAACGGGGATTTGGAAAAATGGGCTCAAAAGAAATTGAGTATCTTGATACGGTAGAAAAAGATGGAAAACTAATTGCCAAGATGAAAGTTCTGCGAAATACACGGTTACGTTCATCAATTTTACAAAACAATATTTTAAACATTGGAAAAATTAGGATGATTGATAGAGAGATCAATCTTAATGCAGACAGAAAGAGGTTTTGGTTGGGAAGGATTGAAAGTATGAACGATAGAGTGATGAATGAGTCTATGTCGTTGTCTTTAGATTATTTTTCTAAATAAAATATGAAAATTAGACGCCTAACAATAATGACAAAAGTCCTAGTTCTTTTGCATGTTCAAAAAGAAATGCCCCTGCTTTTGCACTTATGTTTGCAACCTTTTTTAAAATATTTTTTAATTTATCTGGGTTTTTTGAAGTTTGAGCTTCTTCTTCAAACTCGTTGACAAGTTTAACAATTTCATCTTTTTGATTCTGTTCAATTTGTAAATTATTTACATTTTCAATTAAATTTGATAGAGTTTGAACATTTGTTTGTGTCATCACATTAGTTTGATATTGGGCTATCGTAGGTGTAGTTTCTTGTTGTTTATTGTTCTTGAGAGTAATTCCTAAAGCATCAGCAATATCTTGAATTGTAGAATATACGTAATACAGTCTAGCGTATTGATATTTTTTTTGTATTTCTTCTATAGTTAGTACATCAGGAATTGATTCATTATCTGAATGTTTTTCTTTAATTTTTTTATGGAGTTCAATAAAATCTATTGTTATGTGGTGATCAAAATTGGTTTCAGCTCCTCTTACAAACTCTTTACATTCTTGAATTCTTTTCATGAATGAATTTAATTTTCTTTCTTCCCAGTCTAGTGGATTTCCAGCTGCAATAATTATATCATTCACATATTTTTCCAATTTCTAAAGTATACAAGTATTAAGATTTACGTAATTACCTAGACATCTCAAAACATAGCACAAACCTAGGTATGAAAAGGGGGATTCTATTTTTACTGATTGTCGATAAACTCGTTAACACCTAATAATAAAAAAAGAAAAAAATTAGATTGCAGGAACTACAATTCCTCTATCTATCATCTTAAGTGCAGTATCTGCCTTGAGGCACATTGCCACACCGTTTGATGCTTTCATTACAAGGCTAAATCCTTCACGACATTGAACTTCTGCAGCATCAATGCCGGCAGTCATTTGTGTGCGTGGGGAAATCCATGCCAATTGCATGTCTTTTGCCTGTTCAATGAAATCTTCTCTAAGTTGTTGTTTTTCCTCGTCAGTTAATTCAGATGACTTTTCGCGGAGTTCTGCCTTGAAGGCCTTCATCTCAGCTAGTCTATCATGAATGTCAGATTTGCGCTCATCAGAGATTTTGTGCTTCATGGTTTTCATGTGATTGTCGAATTTCATTTTGAGTTCAGTCTTTTTCTCCACTAAATCGCCATGTTTTTCTTCATATTTCATTCTGATTTCTTCGTGTCTTTCATCAGAAATATCACGCTTGTCCATGATCATAGCCTTTAGACGGTCAGATTTGTCAGACATTTTCATTTTATTCTCATAAAGTTTGTCTTTTGCTACATCAGACATTCTGTCTTTTGCCATGTCAGACATTCCATCAAAGTCATGTTTTTTGTCATCCATTGCATCGTGATGCTCTTTCTTGTAATCCTCTCTTTCTTCAAGTGTCATCTCACACCATTTTGAAAGTCTTTCAAGTTTTTCCACATCAGTAATTTCTAATGCACGGTCAGATTGAGGTAATGCACACAGTCTGTCATAATCCATATGAGGTTTTTTGTCCATCATTTTGTCTTTCATATGAGAAATGTACTCATCTCTGTGTTCTTCAATGAAATCGGCTCTACCGTCTTCATCTAATTCACAATATCTGTTCATTTTATCCACGTGATCTTCTGCTTTGTCATTTTCTGCAACAAAGGCTTTCTTATCAACATCAGACATTTCACAGTATCGTGTTAGATGTTCTTTCATGTCAACATCTGAATTCATATGATATTCATCAGCATATTCTCTGAGTTGATGTCTAATCTTGTCTTCATGCTCTTCGATTAATTCATCGATTGCATCTTGTTCATCTTCAGGCAAGTCACAATAATTTGTCAGTCTGTCAGCGAATTGTGCAAGTCTTGGATGGTCTGCTAATAGTTGACGTTGTTCAGCGTCAGTCATTTCACAGTATCTATCAAGCAAGTCATCAAGATCATAATCGTCAGTTTCATATCTGTCGTCATCAATTTCGTCAATGTCATCTTCAACATCTCTGGCTTCGAAATCTATTGCATCAATAACATCTTCAAGAGAATTTTCACGTTCATACTCATCGTCCATTTCACAAATGATTGCAAGTTTGTCTGCATACTCATCTAGTTCATAGTCAAATACGATGTCTGCTTGTTCTTGAATTGTCATTTCACAAAAGTCTTCCAAAATATCATCTAGGTTATCTGATTCAGCAAATGCTGTTGCACTACCGGCTGTAACACCAGTAAACATAATCAGTGAAAAAACAACGGTTAGAAGTTGTCTACTTTTCATTGCAAATTTTTAGATTTGAGCATATAAAGAATAACGGATCAGATCATAGCATCTCTTATTACAAATGGGATAATTCTTCCCAGATTCATGCCTAGTGCTCATGAATCATTTCTTCTTTTCTTTTAAATAAAATAATTTAAAAAAAATCTTGTGACTAGACAGCTCAACAAAAAATCTGTTGGTATGACAGTAGTAATGGCCTTGCTTATTGTAATGGCACTAGGATTTACTGACTTGTCTCCAGAAGATGCAGCAAGTACGCTAGTTCACGAATTTGGAGAGCTTTTAGATGGTGTGGAAGCTGAAATTCTGTTAATACCAATTGATACAGAAACATCTTCCGATACAACAGACACAATGCAAACCAAAAAAATTCTATCAGAGTTTGCATATCTACAAGCCTTTGACGAAGTAATTCGCAAACAAATTCTCTAAGTACTTTATAGTTTCTCTAGTGGAAACTAAATTCAGAGTACTTGGCTTATGTTAATTTAATTTGTAATGACAAGTATTCTAATCCAATTTTTTTCTGAGCAAAAGATAAGTGTATAGTAATTTCTTTTATAGAATTTGTAATAGTTGATTCATGTTTACACAAAAAGAAAATAAATTCGTAGAAGACATATCAAAATGGGCACAATCAATAGGCATCAATCTCGACAGAGATCCTGAACAGTTGTAGTTAAGTAAATAAAAAAAAGAAAAACCAGATCAGTTCAATGAACTGTCAATCATGGTTTTGAATGATTCTTTTGTAGCAGCTCCTGTTTTTTGTGAGACTATCTCACCATTTTTGAAAATAGCAAGTGTTGGAATGCTAAAGACATTGTATTTTTGTGCAAGATCACCATTTTCATCAACGTTGATCTTGACAAAATCTACTTTGCCATCATATTCACCTGAGAGCTCCTCGACAACAGGCGACACGGCCCTACATGGACCACACCACTCTGCCCAAAAGTCAACAAAGACTGGATTTGCAGAGTTTAGAACCTCTTGTTCAAACTGTTGTGAATTTTTTATTTCGTTCACCATAATTTTCCCTCTTTAGATTTTCCTCACAATAATTATTTGAGAATCTGTTTCAGCTTGAAACTCTACATTATTTCCACGAACTAAATCACCATTAGCAACTTTTTGTCCATTTAACGTTCCATTACCTGTAGTAACATATGCAATAAACTCACCATCAAGAGATATGGTTTGTTTTGCATCAACTAGTCCAACATAAAGTGTTGTTTGGCTAGCAAATGTTTCATCTTGATTCTCATCTCCACCATAAACGCGAGTGATTTTTCCTTGTTGCAATGAATATAATTTGTATCCTGCAGGCTCTCCTGATTTTTCAGGAGTTATCCATATCTGTATCATTCTGTTTTCTTTATTATCAGGATTTACTTCATTGTGTGCAAATCCTTCTCCACCTGCACGTTGAACCTGAACTTGGTTTGTTTCAATGATATTTCCTTCTTCTAATGTTCCTTGATGAGAAATTCGTCCATCAACAACAACTGAGATCACATCAATTTCCTTGTGAGGATGCAAATGTGTTTCACCATTTGGAATAAATTTTGCATCGGCTAGATAGACAAAATCTCCAATTCCAGGCCACGCATTAGAAGTATTATTCCCAAAAACTATGGGATCAATAACTAGACGATGTTCTCTGATTCCTGCAAAACCACCTAGTTTGAGGTCATCTCTGTGCAATACTTGTTGTACCATTATGAAATCCTCCCAAGAATTAATGATTCTAAAGAAATTCTCAAAGATTTGATATTTTTGAGGCTATTTCTCCTTTGATTTGTGATAGAGTCACTATACATACTATAGTTAGTATACTAAACACTATATTAACAGAGTAGTGAATTAGATGGTATCAACTTACCATATGGTAAGTTACTATTTTCCATTAACTATAATAAAGTAAGTTATAAATATGATTAATCTGAAAATGAAATATGACAACACAAGAGCCAACAAGTATGATGGATTGCTCTTCAACGGATATGATGAAGTGTTGTCCAATTGATAATACGTTTAAAATTATAGGAAAAAAATTTACTGTTCACATCATTCGTAACATGGCAATAATGGGACAATCTAGATTCAATCAATTATTAGATAGTATAGAAGGTTCAAATCCAAAAACATTATCTGCAAGATTAAAAGAAATGGAAAAAGCAAATCTCATTACACGTACAGTGTATGATGAAGTTCCAATCAAAGTTGAATACAAATTAACAAAGAAAGGGGAAGATTTGAAAGGAATCCTAGGTCAAATGGCAGCTTTTTCAATGAAACACTATGCAAAAGAAGTGTTCAAAGATGGTAAACCACGTAAATTAAAACAAGTATTCAAAAAACCTATGATTGCTTTAAGTTAATTTCTAGATCTAGTTCGAAGCTTTGCATTACAACACGGGCATCTGATCTCAATAGTTTTTACAAACAATGAACAATACGTACATCTTTTGTATCCTGAAGAATATTTTAATCCATTAGCAATTTTTTCTCCAGTATATCGTATACAGATTCCTTTACAAACTTGTCCCATGATATTACTACAACGCAAAAGAAGTTAAGTTGTATAGTTACCAAAAGGAAAGTTGATTTCCTTTATTTCACTTTCTACTATAAATATAGAATTGATATCAACTAACTTAAGGTAAGTTAGATGAGAATGACAATAAAAAACAACTACAAAAGAACAGAAATTTTCAATAATGTTCTAGAAAACTTCACGCCTATATCCCCATACAATGTCACTCTCACTCTAACCCTACTCCAAAGACCAGGAGGTGAAATGTATGGAATGTAACGGATCACAATGCTCAACTAATGAAAATGAGTCAAGTTCTTGTGGATGTGATGGTGGCTGCGAATGCCCCTCATGTTCAGGACAAGATATGCTCAAATTTGGTGAAATAATGTGGCACAAGGCAGCAATGGCAGCAATGTTTGAAGCTAAAAAAGATAGAATCAAAGCAAAATTGGAAAAATCATTTGGACCAACACTAGACAAAGGTGCAGATATTATTGTTGAAGCAATAGGTAAGAAAATTACCGCAGCAGTTCAGAGTTCAAAATCAGAACAAGAACTACACAGCAAGTTAAGATCATTATTAACTGAAAGTCACAACTAGAATTTTTTTTAAAAGCTAGTTTTTTTATTTTTTAATTCAAGAAAATTTTGTGTATACTTTCTTTTATGATGTTTAGTTTGTAGATATCATCGTTTTTCAATACAAAAATTCTATCATGTGTCAAAAATAATTCAATCATGTCAGTAATGTCTGAGTTCATTACAAAAAATAAATACAGTTGAGGATGTAGGAAATTGATGAATACATTTGATGCAATCAAGGAACGTCGTTCTGTAAAGCATTATGATACAAATCACAAACTAACAGATGATGAAGTGAATCAACTTTTATCTCTAGCAGTTTTATCACCAACTTCATTTAACATACAAAATTGGCGATTTGTAGTAGTCAAAGAGTCTGAAATTAGAAAACAAATCCGTGCAGCCGCATGGGATCAAACTCAAGTGACTGATTCATCATTACTCATCGTGATTTGTGCTGATTTGAAATCATGGAAAGATAATCCGGGACAATATTGGAAGAATGCCCCAAAAGAGGCTCAAGATTTTCTAGTGCCAGCAATAGGACCATTTTATGAAGGAAAAGAACAACTGCAAAGAGATGAGGCGATGAGGTCTTGTGGAATTGCAGCCCAGACCATAATGTTGGCAGCAAAATCAATGGGATACGATTCTAATCCAATGATAGGGTTTGATCCCCAAAAAGTAGCTGAAATTATCAACCTGCCAAAAGATCATGTAATATCCATGTTAATGGTAATTGGAAAGCAAACAAAGCCTGCAATGCCACGTGGAGGACAACTTCCATTAGATAATGTGGTATTCACAGACAAATTCTCATAATAACAATAATTTAGAATAAAGTATTGTAAAATTCTAGTTGAAAACAATACAATCCTTAAACAAAAAGATTGCAAACTGCAAAAAATGTCCAAGATTATCAGTGTATATCAAGGATGTTGCAAAAAATAAAGTAAGAAGATTCAAAGATGAAAAATACTACGGCAAGCCACTTTCAGGATTTGGTGATGTTAATGCTAAATTACTAATCGTTGGGTTAGCACCTGCAGCTCATGGTGGAAACAGAACAGGCAGAATGTTTACAGGAGATTCATCTGGAGATTGGGTAGCAAAAGTAATGCACAAACATGGATTTGCATCCATCCCAACTAGTCAGACTGCTAATGATGGATTGATACTAAAAAATGCATACATTACTGCAGCAGTTAGATGTGCACCTCCTCAAAACAAGCCAACAAAGGAAGAAATGGATACTTGCTTTGGATATTTAGAGCAAGAAAAAGAAATTTTGAAAAATATTACAATAGTATTATGTTTAGGAAAAATAGCGTATGATGCTACTTGTAAACTGTATAATGTAAAATTAGAAAAGTTTGGACACAATAAATTATTTGTCTATGACGGATTCAAAATTCTGACATCATACCATCCATCAAAACAAAATACGCAGACAGGCAGACTAACTTGGAGTCAATGGTCTGCAGTATTTGCAAAAGCCAAGAAATTGGTAAAATAACCAAAATTTTCAAATGTCATTACGCATGTATCAATTTTTTAAATCAAAACAAATCAGATGTAGGAGTTGAAAACAAGATCAGTAAAAAATAATCCAATACGATTTATCATTGGATTACCAGCTAGTATCAAAAATCAAACAAAATAGAAATCAGAAGACAGAGATTTTTGCAATTATCCTCTACTATGACAAGCAGTATGCGTTGACATGTAGCACGACAAATGGATATTATGATGAGATTATCCTGATTCTGTCCTCATCAACTATATGTTGAATTGAATAATAAAGAAAATGATAAAGATCTTGTAAATTTGTAGAGATTTAGTTAATAATTCAAACAAACTTTAAGAATTTACTGAGAATTATTTAAATTTCATTTTTACATATTAATAATGACGAGGGCCATCATATCCGCTGAAATTTGAAGAAGAGACTTTGAGGAAGTGGACAGATGGAAAGAAAGGAAAATACGAAGAAGATGGAAGCATCTAAAATTCGTAGTTTTTTAACATACCTCGTTTCTTCTTTTGTCAAACAAAATAGTTCATTTTCATTAAGATTGACTATTGATCAAATTAGTTCTAACGAATGGATTCATAGATTTTATTTCATAAAAGATTAATCTAAAATTAACAATTTATAAAAAAATAAACATTATCAGATTGAAAAAATTCTCATGAGTACCACCCTTAGTTAAACTTTAGATTCTTTTGTTTTGGTTGGTTTTTTAGCAGCTGGTTTAGATTCTTTTGTTTTGGTTGGTTTTTTAGCAGCTGGTTTAGATTCTTTTGTTTTGGTTGGTTTTTTAGCAGCTGGTTTAGATTCTTTTGTTTTGGTTGGTTTTTTAGCAGCTGGTTTAGATTCTTTTGTTTTGGTTGGTTTTTTAGCAGCTGGTTTAGATTCTTTTGTTTTGGTTGGTTTTTTAGCAGCTGGTTTAGATTCTTTTGTTTTGGTTGGTTTTTTAGCAGCTGGTTTAGATTCTTTTGTTTTGGTTGGTTTTTTAGCAGCTGGTTTAGATTCT
>JAOUAY010000104.1 GCA_029860565.1 Candidatus Nitrosopumilus sp. | reverse complement strand
ACACGTAGGACATGATGAAAATGAGTTCTAAAGAACAGGAATTGTATCTTCCAAACTAAATGAGTGCTCTACAAAATACTCTACACGTGTTTTCTTGAATTCACGAGAACTGAAGAGAATTTTGTAATCATCAACATGGATTTGATCTTGTATTGTTTTTGCCATTTCATTTGCCTCATCATGTGTTTTGCAATGAATCATTGAAAACACATTATATGGCCAGTCATCATATGTGGGTCGCTCATAACAATGACTAACTTGTGGAAATGAACCCAATGTTTCTCCAACTTTTGAAATTCTATCTTCAGGTACTTTCCATACAATCATACCATTTGCAGTAAAGCCAACTTGCCTATGTCTTAAGATAGCAGCAAATCTCCTCATCACCCCTATCTCTTCATAATATTTCATTTTTTCAAATAGTTCATTTTCAGTAAGTCCAAGATTTTTTGCAGCATTTACAAATGGTTCATCAATAATTTCCATATCTTTTTGTAATTCACGAATAAAGTCTTTGTCTTCTTCTGTAGGATCAAATTTAATATTTTTAATTTCTTTTTTTTCCTCTGTTGGTGCAACATCATGTTTCTTGTCATCCACCATGTCAAGTTTCACACCAATCTTGAATAATTGAAGAGTAGGAAGCATTCTTACTTTTTTAATTCCTTTTAGAACATTAAATTTTTCAAGTTCTTCTTTCAAATCAGATCCTGGAGAAACAGCTAATGTGAACCAAAGATTAAACTGATGATCACGTTCATAATTATGACTGACACCAGGATGACGATTAATTTGGTTTGCAACATTCTCTAATTGATCAGATTCAATTTCCATTGCAACTAAAGAACTAGTATAGCCAAGCTTTCTTGTATCAAAAATTGCACTTAGTTGCCTTAGAACTCCAATCTCTTTGAGTTGATTTAGTCGTTCTTTGACTTTTTCTGGTGTAGTATTAAATTTTTTAGCAATAGCATCAAAGGGTCTCGTTACAAGTGGAAAAGTCCATTGAATTTCATTTAGAAGTTCTTTATCAGATTCATCAATAGAGGACAATAAGTCAATAATTTGTCCATTCAATTAAAAATGTAGCTAGCATTCTACGTAGTAATTTTTAATACATAAATAGAAACTGGAGTGCCTTTGATCGATGATAATTGATCTTAATCTTCAGGATAAAAAAATAATCATCATCGGTGGAGGAAAGGAGGCACAAAAAAGAATCAATTCCATTCTAAAGCAAGGTTGTGATATAACAGTAATCAGCGATACAGTAAATTCTCAAATTAACAAATTAATCAATACTAAAAAAATTAAATTAATAAAACAGAAAATTACAGATACTAAATTTATTTCAAAATTAAAACCAAATATGATCATTACAACAACTAATGACAAAAAAATCAATAAAAAGATAATTAATGATGCGAAAAGGAAAAAAATCATTGTATACAGTTCAGACAATCCTGAAGATAGTGATTTTTCAAATCCATCAATTATTGATTTTGAAAATATAGTTCAAATTGCAATTTTTACAGGCGGTAAAAGTCCAATAATGTCAAAGAAGATCAAAGATAGATCAGAAAAAATCTTCAAAAAAATAATTACAAAAGAGGATATTGCTCAGATCAAGATTCAAAAAATTGCAAGGAAGATAGCTAAAGAAACAATTCCCACTCAAGAACAAAGAAAGGAGTGTCTACGTAGTATCATCAATGATAATGAGATTGATCAGTTAATAAAAGACGGTCAGATGAAAAAAGCTGAAAAGCGAGCCAGTATAATATTGAGGAATTGGAAATGAATCAAAATATCATCAATGCACGTGTTACTTTTCGTAACTCACCAATTCACATTCTTGAACAATTTACAATAAAAAATATAGAAAACGCATATGAGCAATTCAAAAATCATTCAGGATTAGATGAATGTGTCATCATTCAAACATGTAACAGAATAGAATTATTTGGAAAATCAAAAAAATATGATCTAAATAAAATCAAAAAAACATGGGCATCCATTACAGGACTTGAAGAAGAGGCATTTAACGAGAATATGGAATGTGTAGAAAATCAAGAAGCATTACATCATTTATTGAAACTGACATCAGGGCTAGATTCCATGGTGTTGGGAGAGGAACAAATTCTAGGACAAATAAAAAACTCCATCACTTCTGCCAGAGAGATAAAGGCATCAGGTCAACATCTAAACACATTATTTGATAAAGCAATTAGAATTGGAACTAGGATTAGAAATACCAGCGGTATTGGTGCAGGGGGAATTTCAGTTGGCTCCATGGCAGTAAAACTTGCAGAAGAAAATATTGATGAGTTAAAAACAAAGCAAATTTTACTAATTGGAACAGGTGAAGTATCCACACTTGTTGCAAAATCATTACAAAGACGAGGATACTCATTTAATGTTACAAGTAGGACAATTAGAAGATCAGAAACATTTTGTGAAACCATGGGTGGAAATCCAATTAAATTTGAACAGGTTCTTTCAGGATTTGATAACTATGATGTAATTTTTGTAGCAACAACTGCACCATATTTTCTTGTCACAAATGAAAGAATAACTGAAGCAATGAAAAATAAAAACAAAGGAATAATGATTCTGGATTTATCAAACCCTAGAACAGTAGATGAAAAAGTAGCAACTATAGGAGGTGTCAAACTGATGAATCTGGATCAAATTGCAGAAATGGTTGAAAAAAACATGAATGCACGATTAAACAAGGTAAAAAGAGTTGAAAGTATAATTAATGAAGAAGTATCTGTACTAGAAGCCTCAATGAAACGATTAGATGCAGAACCACTTGTAAAGAACGTATTCAAAAATATAGAAAATCTAAGAGAAAAAGAATTACAAAAAGCACTTCAAATGCTTGATGAAAAAGATGAGAGGAAGATCAAGATTATTGATGAATTGACAAAAGCGGTTGTAGAAAGCATTGTTTCAACACCAATGAACAACATCAGAAAAGCATCAGAACAAGGCAATCCAGACATAGTGGAGTTGGCAACCAAACTATTTGAGTACAAAAAACAGGATAAGACAGACTAGGATTATATTTTACCCAGAGTGAATTTCAATATGTCATTTCCAACTAGACGTCTTCGTAGGCTGAGAACATCAGATAAAATGAGAGAACTAGTGCAAGAAACTACCCTTTCTCCAAAAGATTTCATTTGTCCAGTATTTGTTCAAGAAGATTTGAAAGAAAGAGTCAAAATAGAATCAATGACAGAAATTGAAAGATTGCCATTAAGCAAAGTAAATGATGAAGTAGGAAAAATTATTGATTTAGGAATTCCTGCAATTATGCTTTTTGGCATTCCCACCCAAAAGGATGAAACAGGAAGTTCGGCATTTGATGATAACGGAATTGTTCAAAGAGCAATATCTCAAATCAGAGAAAAGTTTGGCGATAAAATAGTAATCATGGCAGATGTTTGTCTATGTCAATTTACATCTACAGGACATTGCGGGATTATCAAAGGAAATAAAATTGATAATGATACAAGTTTAGATATACTTTCAAAGATTGCTGTTAGTCAAGCTAAATCTGGAGTAGATACGGTATCACCATCTGCAATGATGGACGGTCAAGTCGCCGCAATACGAAAAGCGCTTGATGATGAAGGGTTCACCGATGTTTCAATAATGTCACATTCTGCAAAACACCGTTCAAATTTTTACTCACCATTTAGAGATGCTGCAGAATGTGCTCCAAAATTTGGAGACAGAAAAACATACCAAGTTCCATATACAAACGCAAGAGAAGCAATGATGGAAGTAGAAGCAGACATCAATGAAGGAGTAGACATTGTAATGATAAAACCAGCATTATCATATTTGGATTTAATCGCAGAGACTAGAAAAAAATTCAATATTCCAGTTTCAGCATATAGTGTTTCTGGAGAATATGCATTGGTAAAAGCTGCTTCCCAGTTAGGTTATGTAAATGAAAAAGATATCACACTGGAGATTTTACATTCAATCAAAAGAGCGGGGGCAGACATGATAGTGACATATTTTGCAAAATCAGCTTCAAGGTTTCTTCAGGAATCATGAGAAACGACGAACGTTTTGAGATTCAAAGAGCATTTGATTTATTGCCACATGTGGTAGGAGCAAGTTGGACTGCTGTATGGTTTCGAATGAAAGGAATCAAAAAACCTACAAGGGAGGAATTTCGAGAAAAAACCATAGAATATTTACGTCTTGTCGAGCCTGTCTTTGATTCTTATCCCAAGGAAGAAGAAGAATTTAGAGAGATTTGCAAGTATATAGAATTTAGAAAAAAAGAAGAATACGAAAAGATAAGATCAGGGGAAAATAAAGAGATTGAAGTGAGGTACGACAGATATGTTGACTATGGCTAAAGTTCGCATATAGCATCCAAAACATATTACTAAAATAGCGGTTTAGGTACAAAATCAAGTAGTTTTCTTACTTCTAGGCTTTGTTCTCAAAACTGCCTTACAACAAATACACCTTGCATCATTAATTGAGAGAAAAATTCCACAAAACGTACATCGTTTTTGGCCAATTTCATATCTAATTCTATTTGGAACGGGTTTTGCTTTGTGCATTATACAAATTCCTCTACATGTTCTACCCGTTACTTTTCACCTTGATTGAAAATACAATTCATGATATTTGAATAAATGAAAGTATTTTCTCTAGTGCTAATTTTTAATTTAATTTTTATGAAACAAAAAAACTGTATGAATATTTTTTAATATCAAACATTGTGATTGGAATTTGCATAATTCAAAAAATAAAAAATAAAAAAAATTATGGTGAGAAACCTGTGCCGCTGACGTTTCTATCCCATGCGTCTACCATCGGATTTTGTCTACTTTCAAGTTCTTCCA
>JAOUAY010000103.1 GCA_029860565.1 Candidatus Nitrosopumilus sp. | reverse complement strand
GGAGAAATTTCTAACTCAGGATAGTCTTCAAAGATTTTTTGTGCAGCAAATGGATCATAGAACTTTCCAACACCTGCATGATCTCTTCCAATTATAATATGTGTACAACCATAGTTTTGTCTCATAATTGCATGATGTATTGCCTCTTTGGGACCAGCATATTTCATTTCAGTATGTAAAGTTCCAAGTTTGCATCTGTTTTCTGGATAGTATGATTTTATCATAGTTTCATAACATTTCACAATAACTTCATCTACAAAATCACCAGATTTTTTCTTTCCAATAATTGGATTTACAAATACTCCATCACGCGTTGTAATTGATGTCTTTTGTAACATCTCATGTGCTACATGTGGAGGATTTCTGGTTTGAAACGCACAGATTGTCTTCCATCCTGCTTGTGCAAAAGCCTCTCTTGTCTGAATTGGAGTTAATCTATTTTTTCTGATTTCAGTCTCATTTGGTCTTTGAATATAATCGATTTTCCCACTTACCAGATAATCCTTCATTGACATTGTCTTTGCAACACCTGGATGAGATGAATCATTGGTTCCATAGATTCCTTGTACAGTTTTTTCTTTATCAAAAGAATACGTTTCTTCAACATGTAACACTGCAACTCCAATACCGTAAGGATTTTGCAATAATACGTCACCCGCTTCTTTCATTTTAGAAGCAGTTTGTTCATCAACATCAAGTACAATTGGAATGGTCCAAGCCAAATCATTTGTTAGTCTTCCACGTAAAACAACACTTTCAAAGTCTTGTTGACCTAAGAATCCCTCTAAAGGACTAAAAATTCCATCTGCAATGTTCTCAACATCATTTGCAAGATCTTCGCTAATTGTAATTGAAAATAATCCAGTAGGATCAACTTTTGTAATTCTGTTTACTAGTATACCGCCATGTGGTTTAATTGAACTATTTTCGGACATGATAAATCATCTATACAGGGTCTATATGAAGGCCACACTCTTTGTTTCCTCCTTGTTCCCACCACCATCTTCCTGCACGAATGTCTTCTCCAGGTTTTATTGCTCTTGTACAAGGCTCACATCCAACACTTGGATAACCTTGATCAAGAAGACTGTTGTATGGTAAATTATTTTTTTTAATATATTCCTGAATTTGATCCCAAGACCAATCAATGATTGGATTAATTTTTAGAATCTCATCATGTCCATGATCTAATTGAAAGATTGTGACATTTTTTCGGTTTTTAGTCTGATCACGTCTTAATCCTGTAATCCAACCATCCAAGGTATTCAGCATTTTGTTCATTGGATGTACCTTACGAACTTCACAACACAATTTTCTATTATCTATACTATCATAGAATAAATTCACTCCTTTTTCTTTCACCATATCTTCTACTTGTTTTGTATCAGGGAATAGAACTTCAATTGAAATATTGTATTTTTTACTAACGACATCCATGATATCATAGGTTTCCTGTGGTAGTCTTCCAGTATCAAGAGTAAAGAATCGAAATTTAGGGTTAATTTTTAACATAATATCCATAATAACTGCATCTTCTGCACCAAAGCTTGATGCTTTTGCTACCTTAGGATGAAGGTTATCAGAAACCCATTCTAGTGCTTCTTCAGCAGTCTTGATTTTTGAATTAAGGTCATCTACTTGTTTTTGTGTAAATTTTGTCACATTTCTAGTTAAAATATTTGTTTTATATTGATTACCCGAAGTTTCATCCTAAATTATAAACAAGTAGAATTCAGAAAAGAAAATATGGATGAGACATCATATGTTGTAATTTTTCCAACGATATTTTCAAAAAATAAAATTCCTCAGCTTGTATCAAATATCAAAAAAATTCTCAAAATAAAAAATCAGGAATTTAAATTTGTTAAACGAGATAGCGATGTAATTTTGGTTAATGCAAATGATCCTGTATTTGCGTCATCTGCCATCAATTTACTTTTTGGAATTGAAAAAATAGCAATTGCAAGACAAATTAAAAATGATTTTCAAGACATTGTTTCTGAAATTACCTCCATTGGTGGCAATTTACTCTTGAAAGGAGAGAAATTTCTAGTAAAGGTAGAAGGGACAGCAAAAGGATTTGTAACTAAAGACGTAGAAATTGCTGCAACGTCAAACATAATAGAAAAAAAATCAAAACTTGGAGCTCATCCTGGAACAGATGAAAACTTTGATAAATTGTTATACACATATCTAACAAAAAACAATGGATACATCTGCATTTTTTCGGATAAAGGAAATGGAGGAATCCCATACCAATCACAAAAGCAGAAAACTATTTGTGCAATATATGATGAAATTTCTGCAGTTTCTTGTTTTGAGACAATTAAACAAGGTTACGATGTAAAAATAATAGTTTGTTATAGACAAACATCAGAATTGATGAATCTTGCCAAAATGATTAATCAAATCATTCCAAGATTGGTGCAGAATAATATTGAGTTTGAATTTTTACATCTTAAAATTAACCCTAATGGAATTAAAAATTATTTAATCTTTGTGAATTCAATATTAGAAATACTGTTACAGTATCCAAATGAACGAGTGTCATTAGCATTATCACCATTGATCTTTTCAGTAGGTTTTATTGATAATTCATTAAAAAGCGTGTTTGGAAAAAAGAAGATTCCCATACTCCCACTTACTGGAGTTGATGCTAATTTGTTTAATGAAGCAAAAGAGATTGGATTGGAAAGAAATATCAAAAAAATAGAAAAAATAGTCACTATTTCTTCAGATGAAATTCCTGCTTTCTCCAAAAAAGATGTAGATACTGCAGTTAAAACAAAGATAAAGATCACAATTCAGGCAGGACCTAACAATGTACACGATATTTTAGATTCACTAGAAAATCATTGAGAATTTAAACAGTAAATTTGGTTTTATATTGTGTTCAAAATTGGAGAATTCATCTACCCTTGGGGAAGTGGACATTATTCACGAATGATGAGGCTGAATGAAGCTTTAGGAGATCATATCAAAGAAAAATTTGAAGTCCATTTTTCTAGTAAAGATCACGTTTATGAAAAATTATTAAAAAAATTTCCTGATCAAAAAGAAAAGATCCATGAAATTTTGATGCCAACTCCAATTGATGGTAAATTTGGTCCAAGTGTTTCAATGTCATTGATGAATATATTATTACCAATTTCAAAAAATCCACCGCTAGTAAAACAAATTGTAAATTATTTAAGAGAAGAAAGAAAACTCTACAACAAAGAGAAATTTGATCTAGTAATTAATGATGGAGATATGGGTTCAAATATTTTAGCAAGAAATCGTGACATCCCAAGTTTGTTTGTAACAAATCAATTTAGGCCAAGACTATACAATTCAAGATCATATCTTTACCCATCATTAATTTTTATTGCAAAACAAATTGGTAAAGCATCAAAAATTCTTGTTGCAGATTCACCTCCACCATATACAATGTGTGAATATAATCTTAATTTCATTAAAGAAGTAGAAGAAAAAATAATCTATGTTGGACATTTTACAAACAGTAAACAAATCAAAAATGAAGATAGTTCAGATCTTGAAAAATTAGTCAAAAATAATAAATTTGGATATTGGATGAGAACTGGAAATAAATCTACTAATGATGGAACTGGTCAGAGATATGAGGAAGTATTTCATCAAGATGAGATGAAAAAAGAAAAGAGAATAATTTCTCATGCAAGAAATGATCCTAACATAGATTCAGTGTTAGGAATAGACGGCAAGAAATATTTGATATCAGAAGCTTTAGATAAAAAAATTGATTGGATACAAATTGACATTGGTTATCTTTCAGAACAAGAAAAGGACACAATTTTGGATTTATGTAAATATGCAGTTGTCAATGGTTCTCATACAGTAATGGGTGAGATAATGGGCGGAAAATCAAAACCCATAGTTGGAATTCCCATTTATGATGAACATACAAACAACATCAAATGGGCAGAAAAAAAGAATCTAGGCGTATTAGCGATTAAAACAAACCAAGTGGTTCAAGGTATAGCCAAAATTAAAGAAAATTATGATGAATTTGAAGACAGTTTGCATGAATTCTCAAAGAATTTCATTCCTAATGGAGCAGAAAATTCAGCAAAGATTGCAGCTTTGACCCTAGAGGAAAAGAAATAATAGATTATTTTTATCATCTTGCCTCATCTGGCACGCGGGATTTCGATGGGCGAACGGACCGCAAGGGATGATGAAAAAATCCGCGTGTCGGATAATATCGATCAATTAAGAATGTGGGAACGCTTTTATGGAAAAAATTAAGGGAAATTATCATTGCCTAACTGTCCTGAATGTACTTCTCGAGAGAAAAAGAAAATTCAAGCAAAATACGAGGAAGACACTCCTGAAGAGGATAGAGGTAGAGATGATTTGTTCAAATTATTTGATGAAATTGAAATTCCAATGAAAATGGATACGTCAACAAAAAATTTCATTTGTAAAAAATGTGGATTATATGCAACAAGAGAACAGATATCAGATATCAGATACAAATTAAATCAAAAAGAAAGAACACGTGATGATAAACATGATGACTATCTTGAATGGTGGTCAAAAAGTAAAAAAGATAAAAATTTAGACACTTAGAGGAAATTTAACAATGGTAAAAAAGAAAGATGATATTCCAGATTGGGTTTCTGATGAAATTCAAAATGCTAAATTCAAGAAACCCGAAGAGATTAAAAAATCAGGATATATTCTCGAGTTTTATTATGACGACAATAAGATAGACGTGCAGTTGTATGATGCTGTAGAAGACGGGAGACATATTGTAACAATGGATGTTGCAAAAAAGATTAAGATTGATGATTTACTCAAAGGGGAAGTTTACGAGTTTGTTTTTGATCAACACAAAGCACCATTAAGCAAAAAAGTATCAGAATTTCTAGAAAAAGAAAAAGAAATTGAAATGAAAGCAATTTATCAATTTGATTTAAAATCA
>JAOUAY010000102.1 GCA_029860565.1 Candidatus Nitrosopumilus sp. | reverse complement strand
ACAGATCATGTCCGATTTTGGATGTGGTAGTATGCTCTAATTTTTGAAATTTTATACGATCTTTTTCTGCATTATAATAATCATTTTCTAACATGCAAAGTTGCTATGATCTCATTTTGATTATTGTCAAAATCTTCACTAAATCCAACTTCTTTGTTAATGAGGTTGAATTTTTCAAGTAAGGAACCATCTTCGTTAAACGTTCTAACTAATTTATTTTTTGGTAGGAAAGATACTTTCTCTAGTGTGATAGTATAATCTAATTAGTTCCTCATCTTTTATTATGATTTTCAAACAATCTCCTCTACACATAAAAAAAAGAACACTTTATTTGAATATTTTTTAATTATCATGTGTGCTAACCTGTCTTTACAATTCATCCCAGTTTGATTTTGGCGATGAACTAATTATTTAATATCAAAAATCCAAAAATGGCTCAAACCTCTATAGATTCATACTTTGTGATACTGAACAAAAACACTATGCCAATGATGAAAATCATGTCCGTTGTTTTTATAGAAAATTTATCAGATTAAAAAAATGTCGCTTTTAAATATTTCAAAAAAACCGATTTCAATTTTAAAAAGATCTAGTATTTCAGAAGTAATCAAAAAATTATTGGAATATAATCTTAGTAGATTAATTGTTGTGGAGGATGGAAAATCCATAGGTATTATTACAGAAAAAGATGTCGGTTTATTCTTATTTTCTGAGACAACTAGACAAGGATTAGATGATATTTCTATTACAAAAATCATGAAACCTATTTTATTTGTGGATGAATCACAATCTCCAGAAAAATCTGCAAAAACTATGATTGAGAATGGAGTTAGTTCTCTTACTATAGGCTCTGATGTAGAACTAAAGGGTATTTTTACTAAAACTGATCTTGTAAAATATTATTTGAATAATATTTCAGATGAAAACAAAATTGTAGACTATATGACGCATGATTATATCAATACACACACTGCGGCACCCTTGTTTAAGGTTGTAAGAAAGATGTTAGAAAAAAAAATATCGAGAGTAATTGTGAAGAATCAAAATGAAAATCCTGTGGGTGTAATTTCATTTAGGAATCTATTTAGAATTTCTATCGAGTTGGGTGATGTTGAAGAAGATTTAGAATATGCCACTTTAGATCAAATTCGAAAAGGATTTCTTTCAGAGGAAGGGTTTGGAAATATTTCATTAGCAAGAGATGTTATGACTAAAGGACTAATCACAATCAAATTCAATCAGAGTTTATCAGATGCCTGTAAGCTGATTTTAGAAAATAATGTCAGTGGTTTGATAGTATTGGATGGAAATGAATCAATTGCTGGAATTATTAGCAAAACAGACATCGTCAAAGCATTGGCATCTTCAAAATAATTCTATTTTTACGATTATCTGCGTTGTCCATTTCTATTCAAAATATGGTGTCTATCTTGGGTTTGGAACTAGAAAAATGACTCTAGAGGGATGACTGGATGGGGTTGTACTGTAAACATGGACTATTTTTGGGCCATTTGTACGGATCCAACCGGACTAGTAGAGCAAGTTGCCAATTTCAATAATTTTAGATTTTTCCTTTAAATGCTATAATGTTTACAATATCTGATTTCGTTACTATTCCAACCAATTTTTTGTCTTGTACCACAGGAAGACCGCTAATCCCATGCCTTATCATCAAAATTGCAGCCCCATACACAACATCACTTGGAGAAACAGAAAAGGGTTCTTTTGTCATGATATCTTTTGCCAAAAATGTAAGCAAGTAACTTAGATTATTTACATTAAATTCGTTGAGTTGAGGATTCCAGGATATCTCAGTTCTTTCCTCAGGATCAGTAAACTGTTTGTACAAATCAAAAGTCTTTGCAGGAACAAAGTCTCTATAAGTAATAATTCCCACAGGGGTTTTATTCTTTAATACGACTACTCTACGGATTTTGTTATTTAGCAAAATACTCTCAACTTCAAAAATAGAGTCATTAGGCGATACAGTGATTACTTTTTTTGTCATGATTTTTGATATGGGTAATGATGCAGTACTTATCATTAGAAAAGTTGAAACGAGGTCAGTTTTTGTTACAATTCCAACTAATTTGCCTTTAGAATTATTTATGATAATTGAACTAATCCCATGCTCTTTCATCAATTTTGCACAATCGTAAATTGAATCATCAGGTTGCACTGTGACTAGATCTTTGGACATTATATCCCGAACAAGGATTTTTGCAATTGGTTTTCCACTAAAAACTGAAACACTTTTTGCGATATCTTTCTCAGTCACAATCCCTACAGGTTTTTTATTAAACTCAATTATCAGCCTCCCAATTCGATGTCGAATCAAGATATCTCTTGCATCTAGTATGCTAGTATTGGGTGGGATTGAGATCGGCTGCTTAGTGATTGATTTTAACTCTACGGGAATATCTACTAGAACTTTTGACTGTCTTTTGCGTTTCATCAAAAAGTTATAGTTTTTTTCTTATATCAATACAATATAAAATATCAATTATGAGAATGTTGGAGTTACTCAAAAATCAAATCTGACAATCAATTTGTACAATCAAATAACATAGATATATTTTTTGTATAAATGGTACTTGAACTTGATACATTATATGTTGGAAATTATCTTACTGCCTTTCCAATTTCTGTTTTAGATGCCGTTTCACTTCGTGATGCTGTAGGATTTATGGCAAGAAGGGGTATCGGTAATCTAATTGTAAGCTCAGATGATGGTGAACCACTCGGAATTCTTACTGAACGTGACATTCTAAAACAAATTGTTGAAAAAGATATCTTTCCTGATATTGAGCTATCTAAAATGATTCTAACTCCTTTTCTAAAGATTACTCCAGACACATCTGTTCAAAGAGCGTCTGAATTAATAATATCACAGAAAGCACGGTTGCTAGTTTTTACAGATTCTGATAAACTAGTTGGGATAATTACTCCAAGTGATCTTTTACGCGCATTTAGAAAGACATACGTTGCACCTACATTAGACGAGGTTGTAAGTAAAAATGTATGTCATATGGCATATGATGAATCAATTCTTGATGTTTGCAAGGTAATGTATGAAAAGAGAATTGGCTCTGTGATTGTGGATGGAAAAGATCCAGGACATGGTATGTTTACTGAACGAGATCTTGTTTTTGATGTACTAAACAATAAAGTTCAGCTAGGTGAATCTATAGAACTTTATTCTTCATTTCCATTAATTACTGCAAAAGATGGAATTCTTGCAAATGAAGCGGCAAGCATCATGGCATTGCATCATATCAAAAGACTTGCATTGACTGATAATGAGAAAATCACTGGAGTGGTGACTGTGCGAGATATTGTTGATGCATATCAGAGTGGGTCACCGCAGATTAAAAATTATTAGACTTTGGTGTAACTCTCCACATCAACCAGAGTAAGGTAGTGATCTGTATCTAAAAAAGTTCCAATCTGGATATACTATACATATTTTGATAAAATTTTATCTTCAGTGGTTTGAAAATTAGTTAGGATTTTCAAATTTCCAGGAGGTGAACAAAAGAAAATAATAATTGTACATCTTTCATCTCATAAGTAATGTTATTTTTAGTTGATGGGATGCTTGGAAATATTGTCAAAAAATTACGATTGTTTGGACTTGATTCTGAATATTTCTCGGATATTGATGATTCCAAATTAATTGAAAAAGCCAAAAATGAAAATAGAATAATAATTTCTAGAGACCGTCATCTGATTGATAGAGCAAAAAAGAATGAGGTTTTATCAATATATGTTGAGAAGGAAAATGAAATTGAGCAATTTTTAGAAATTCTTGAAACTACGCATTTACAATTAGATGTAATTTCGGGAGATGCCGCAAGATGTACCAAATGTAATTCTACAACATCTCAAATCAGTAAATTGAAAATTGGAAATAAAATTCCACAAAGGGTTTTAGAATTTAATGACAAATTTTGGAAATGTGACAAATGTGAACAAATCTATTGGGAAGGAACACATATTAAAAATCTTCAAGAATTTGTACATAAAATAAACCTGACTTCTTAGTTGTACCTTATTTTCTAATGTGACACAGACAAAGAGTTTGAGTTAGGTGAACCGGATGGGATTCATCTACTAACATGGGCATAACTTAAGACCCACGTGGAAGTATCGAATAGCCTAGTTTGATTCAAAAGGAATTAGGATGCAGATCTTGATTTTAAATAATTAAAATTAACAATTCATGATTTGCTTTCTCAAAAATTTGGCAGAGTTTTGTAGTAGATCGTATTCTGATTTGTCAAGTTCAATCTCCTGAATTGTTGTTTCATTTTTTCTAATAACCAATGGAACTCCAAGACAAACATCAGATATTCCATATTCTCCTTCAAGTAAAACCGAAGCTGGCATAGACAATTCATTTCCTTTCAAAACAGAATCAATCACATCAAATGCGATCTTTGATATTCCAAATACTGAGGATACATTTTTCATGGCAACAATTTTTGCCCAATACTGTTTCAGGTCATTTGTTATCCTTTCTTTCTGGATAGAATCTAATGATTCTGAAATTAACTTTTGTCCATATTTTGCTCTAGAAAGTATGGGCACCATTGTATCTCCGTGCTCTCCTAAAACCAGAGAATCGTGAATGTTTGATTGTCTGGTATCAAGTTCTTTTGCAAGAAGATAGCGCAGTCTGCTGGAATCAAGGTTTGATCCCAACCCAATTACATTTTCTTTTGGTAATTCTGACTCTTTTTGTACAAAATAGGTTATGATGTCAACGGGATTTGTTATGACCAGAATTTTTGCATCCTGCGCATATTTTTGAATATTTTTTGCAAAATCTCTTGTTATTTGCAGATTACCTTTTAGAAGATCCATTCTTCCTGTTTTGATCCTGCCGTTATTTGCTGCAATTACAACAACTCTAGAATCCTTAATTTTAGAGATATCATCAGTTCCAACTACAGAA
>JAOUAY010000016.1 GCA_029860565.1 Candidatus Nitrosopumilus sp. | reverse complement strand
ACAGTAAAGGAAGTGCAGTAGATCAATCAGGATTAAAATTAAACAAACTTGTTGAAGTGAAGAAAAAATTTGGAACTGTAAAAAATTATTCAGATACAAAAAATTCAATGTCTGGAATAGACATGTTAAAGAACATAGAAGCTGACGTTCTCATTGAAACTACCGCTAGCAACTACAAAGATGCAGAGCCAGGAATGACCCACATTACAACTGCCATGAGAAAAGGCATGCATGTAATTTCAGTTAACAAAGGTCCACTGGCATTAGCCTTTCCATCCCTGCTAGAACTGGCAACATACAATCAAGTCATGTTCAAATTTAGTGGCACAGTTGGAGGAGGAACACCAATTCTAGATTATGCCAAAAGCAGTCTAAGTGGAGAAAGAATAACATCATTTGCAGGCATACTAAATGGTACCACAAATTACATTTTATCAAATATGGCTACAGGGTTATCATTTAATGAAGCACTAAAAGATGCAAAAGACAAAGGGTATGTTGAAGCAGACGAATCTTTAGATTTGGATGGATTGGACGCTGCAGCAAAATTAGTAATTCTTGCAAATTGGATAATGGGGATGAAAGTAACACTTCCAGATATCAATCGTACCGGAATACGAAAGGTAACGATTGAAGATATCAAAAAAGCAGATAAAAATAATTGTGCAATAAAACTAATTGCATCTTGCAATAAAGAACTTGTAGTAGGACCAAAAGAGATCCTAAATGATGACCCACTTTGTGTTAATGGAACACTAAATGCTATTGCTTTTACATCAGAGCATTCAGGCACTCAAACAATTATTGGCAAAGGTGCAGGCGGTATGGAAACTGCTAGTTCAATTCTAAGAGACTTGTTAGACATCAGACAAGAGATAGCAAGAGATTGAAATCCAATTTAATTTCAAAGAGTGAGACAACTGCACTCTTAAAAATAATTTCAGGGCAATGGGGAATTGAATTTCCAAAAATAAAAAATGTAAAAGTACATCAAATTTTAGATGATGCACAGATCATCACAGCTAGTGGAATGAAAATATTGAAAGTTGAAGAGGATTATTTGCCATTTTTATCAGAAACAGAAACTTTGCAAAAGTTTCCATCAGTAACGGTAGATGTCGGAGCTATCAAATTCATGTGCAAAGGTGCAAATGTAATGAGACCTGGAATTAAAGAATTTACAGAGTTTGAAAAAGACAAGATTGTATGCATTGTAGAAGAATCTCATCATAAATTTTTAGCAGTTGGAAAGTCAATGGTTTCTAGTACAGAGTTACAAAATATGGAAAAAGGCGAAGTCATAAAAAATATCCATTATATATCAGACAGATTTTGGGAAACTGGAAAAACAATTTACGATTAACATAGGATTAATAAAATTAAAAATCAGGATTACTTGATTGACTCTGTAAATTCTTCAGTGCCATCTTTAGTTATTACAAGTACGTCTAAACCATCACCACTTGCTGAATCTCTCAAAGCTGCAGATCTAACTGCATGTTTCGCCAAATCAATCGCCTCATCTTTACTCATATTTGGTTTGAACTGTGGATCCAACACACCTAATGCCATTTCAGCTCCAGTTCCAACTGCAGCGTATTCATCAGGAAGAACTGAACCTAACGGATCAAGAGTATACATTATTGGTTTATCAACTACACCGCCAACAATTACTTGAGTCAATAATGGAAAGTATCTTCTTTCATACATCATATTTGACATCATTTTAGCAACAGTGTTAGGAGGAACATCTCGTTTGATATCCATTTTTCTAATTTTTGCAAGAGCTGAAATTTGTAAAGTCAAAATTTGCATATCTGCCACTAGGCCAGCACAAGTTGCACCAACTTTATCAGTGATAGGAAATGTTTTTTTCGTTGATTTACTTACAAGGAAATTTCCAAACGCGATCCTTTTCTCGCTGGCAAAAACTACGCCACCATCAAAAGTAATTCCAACAGCAGTTGCACCAGGCATATACATCGACATAATTCAAATAATTTTGCCGCATAATAAAGGGCTTTCTACATTTGACGTGTAATTCATGGGCAAAATAATTATACTGAAAATTTTAGAAAACATCGTTGACTGCTGCTGAGATTAAAGAAAAGATCCTTAACGATGTTGTCTTTGTCGGTTTGAGATCAGCTGTAGGTGTGATCTTTATACTTCATGGAATTTCAAAACTTGATCCAGGATTTGCGAAGAATTTACCAAACATGGGACTTCCAGCAGAAATGGCAATTCCAATTGCACTTGCAGAGTTAATCCCAGGAATCTTGATAGTGTTAGGAGTTTTCAGCAGATTATCAGCATCGTTAATTTCGATAATCATGCTAGGGGCAATTTTCATGGTTAAAGGTGCGCAGAGTATAACAGGAAAAGGAGGAGTGGAATTAGATTTAATTTTACTTGCATCAGTACTTGTAATTATGATAGTAGGTCCGGGTAGAATATCACTTGCACAAATTATCAAAAAATTACCCAGATGTCTTCATTGAATATTTCTAAAATTATCCATAATCAAGCACATGCACTTTGTTGTTTTCTTTAGCAAATCAATTCTAGCAAATTCATTAGGAGAATGGATTCTAGAAAACATGTATGTGCTTCCTATTGAAATGCAAGGGGCATTTAGTATATCAACAAAAGGATACATCGGCCCAGTTCCAGCATTTGAAACATTTAGAATGGATTTTCCAAAGGTTTTGTCTGCAGCATCCTTTACCTGAGAAACAAATGGATTTGAGGAGTTTGTTCTGGCAGCTGCCTCACCATGAAAAACTTTGATTGAGATATCATGGAATCCGTTGATTTTCAGATGACTTTTTAATCGCAATACCTGTTTTTTTGGGTCCATTTTAGGTACCAGGCGAAAATCAATTTTCACTAAAGCATCACCTGGAAGAACAGTTTTAGCACCATCTCCAGTGTATCCAGAAACAAACCCCGCAATATTACAAGTGGCACCACCAACTAAGGCTTTTTTTGCATCCATTCCTTTCTTGCCACCTACAAAAGATTTGATTCCAAATTCTTTTCTAAATACATTTTCATCAAAAGGCTCTTTTCGAATTATTTCCAAATCACTTTTTGAAAAAGGCGTAACTTCTTTGTACCAATCCTTTATGAGAATTTTCCCATTAGCATCCCTAAGTGTTTTGACTGCCTCAATTAATCGCCATGCAGGATTTTTTATTAGAACCGCCAAACTAGAATGAGCATCTCGAATTGATTCCCGTACAGACAATTCAACAAATAGGAGTCCCTTCATCCCAAGACCAATAATGGGCCTATTTTTTGCATCTACATATCCAAATTCCCAAATAACACCATCACAAGAAAATTTTTTTTTGTATTTTTTTAAATATTCTTCAATGTGTGCACTGCCAGTTTCCTCTTCACCCTCAATTACAAATTTTATGTTGCACGGTACATCGCCTGTTGTTTTAAGACATGCTTCAACAGATTTAATTCGTGTGATCAATTCACCTTTGTCATCAGTTGCACCTCTTCCAAAAATCTTGTTACCTTTTCTAGTACCACTAAATGGCGGATAATCCCATAGATCAAATGGTTCAGCAGGTTGCACATCATAGTGATTATAAAACATCAAGGTTTTTGATGAATTTTGTTTTGATTTTATCTCTCCATATACAATTGGTGCAACGCCTTTTTTTAATCTTAAAATTTCAGATTTAACTCCAGATTTTTTTAATAGTTTTTGAACCAATTTTGCACATTCCTCAATACCCTCATTTTTTGCAGAAATACTAGGTTGACTAATTAACATTTGTAAATCTGTAATCAAATTATCCATATGTGCATCTACATATTTTAATGGATTCATGTCAGTCATACAATTTTATCAAACGGCATCATAGCACCAGGGATTTCTTCTAGCAAATCCATTGAAGTCATATGCAATCCCAGTCTTTTTTGGGCAGATTCTCCTGCCAATCCATTAATGAACGCAGCTGCTGCAGCAGATTCCAAAGGATTTCGATTTCGAGATAACAATCCTGCAACTAGTCCGGAGAGAACATCACCAGTCCCACCAACAGTCATTGCAGGTGTTTTTTTCTCATAAAGATAAGTTGTAGAACCATCAGAAATCACATCAGTTGCACCTTTTAGTAAAACGGTGATTCCAAATTCTTTTGATTTTTCTTCTACAAGTTTTATTCGTTCAACCATAGAATCAGAAGGAGCATCTCCAAATAACCTCTTAAACTCTCCAGCATGCGGAGTTACTACAACATTTTTGTTTGCCAAAATTGATAAAACTTCAGGAATTAAAGCACTTGCATCTAAAGATAGTCTAACATCTCGATCCAACAAAGACTTTACAAAATGTAGCAGAGAGTTTCTTTCCTGAATTGCAAGCCCCATTCCAATTGTAGCAGAATGTAAATTGTGTGGCAATGCACCAATTAATTTTTTAACAGCACCTAAAGTTAGTTTTTGATCAACTAAAGGAATCACTATAAGGTTGGGAGAAATTGCACGTGTTGGCGTTACATTGACTTTAGGTACAGACGTATAAACAAGATCAGTGCCACATTTCAATGCGGCAATTGAAGATAAAATAGGAGCGCCATGATAGATATAACTTCCACCAACAACTAGAACAATTCCATTATCGCCTTTTCTAGATTTTGAGTTTCTTGCAGGAATAAATTTTTCAACAATAGATGAAGTTAGATTTTCTTGCACCATACAACATACCCTAAAAAATAGATGAATAAATCTTGTTTTAAAGAATTAATGAATAACTAGGATGATTTTTTGGTGCTTTTTTTCACTTGTTTAACACCAGTCTTTTTCGTTGTTTTAGTAGATGTCTTTTTTGATGGTTTAGTAGATATTTTCTTTGTAGGAGTTTTAGGTATTTTTTTAGTCTCAGCAGTTGTTTTAGGTATTTTTTTAGTCTCAGCAGTAGTTTTAGATTTTTCACCAGATTTTCTTGCACCACGTCCAAAAAAGGCCTTTCTAGCAAAGCAAAGATAGGTAGTATGGCCAATTCCTTGAAATGAGTGCCTAGTTTTTCCCTCCCTAGCTTCAATGTTTCGTATAATGTGCTCAGTTGACTCTATATCAGTAAACTCATTTTCAATTAGAGCAATAGTCAATTTTTCCAATTGGTTCATGGTAGGACAAATAGCAAATACAGATCCGCTTCCTTTTAGCATCTGCCTCACTTGTGGAACCACAACCCATGGATCACCTAAATCAATGAACGCTACATCCATGTCCTCTAAAGGCATCTTTTTTGCAGTCTTTAGATCCAAATTATGTTGTGTTACATATTTTGAAACTCCTGCTTTTTTGATATTTTTTTCTGCAATTTTTATGAAATTTTCATCGACATCAAAAGTGTAAACATGACCTCTAGGCCTTACAATATTTGCAACAAAAGAAGTTAATGATCCACTACCAGTTCCAATCTCTAAAATTTTTTGACCGTCTCCTATTCCAGATCTTGCAACAATGTAACCAATATCTTTAGGATATACAATTTGTGTACCGTGTTGGATTTTCATTACATAGTCGTACATTGTAGGTTCCAACAGATAGACATACTTGTCCTTGTTTGTAATTAATCTAGAACCGTATTCCTTGCCAATTGCATCAGAGTGTTTGATTACACCGATATGAGTATGAAACGATTCTTTTTTAGATATTTTTGCAAGCCATTTTTTTGAGTTATTGTAGAAGAACAAAACAGGGAAATTATTCTTTATTATGGCCATGTAATTTGCCCAAAATTTTTAGATAAGAATCTACTGATCATTAGTTAAAAAAATTCTAGTAATCTACCAATTAACATATTTTCAATATTATACAGTATTATTTTAAGCCCATCATATTAGATTCTAAACTCTTTTCCTAAAAAGTTCCAATAATATTCCCATCACCATCTAGAATTTTACCATGTGCAATTGGCATAGGTTCTTCAGACACAGGTTCAACAGTAATTTTAGATTCTTCAAATTCTAATCCTTCTTCATAGACTTCAATATTCATCTTGATTAGTTCTCTAAGTTGTTCTGAAATACATTGTCCATCATAATTACACATTTCTTGGAATTTATCAAAATCTTCTTTAGATAATTTAGTGGATACGGTTTTCAGATGGGTAGACCCCCGAATAGATTTGAATAAACCACAGTAAATCAATTATTAGTTAAAAATAATCTACCAACCTACTGATCAAATTCAAAGTATTATTTACTTTAGAATCTCAAGAATTGTGCTGATGATTATATCAACGGGTTCTCTCTGATTTCCTCAAAATTGATGAACATTGCCGAATTATGAAGCTATTTCTTATTTTATAAAGAACAAAAGTTCAAGCCACCATACATACCCACTAATCTGTAAATCAAATGTAAAAATGAAATAATTTTGTGTTTAAAAATTTAACAAAAAAGTAATTATTTTTGGCCCCGATTTTTTAACAAAAACATAGTCTTAACAGCATTATTGAGTCAGAGACATCTTACGGTGTTAGCTGGAAGAGCCCAATGCTCACGTAAACTAGTTAATACATTTTAGAGTCTCCACAGTAAAGGAGACTGACTTTTTTTCCAGGATAGCAAAAAACAACTATTCTAAATTTAAAAAATTTTCATGACATAATTTCACTACAAATAGTATTTTAATAGCAATCAGAACATCTATGTAAATTGACAGAATTGAAAGTAGAAGGTTCAGGCGGTTACATAATAGCTGACTTGACAGATGAACAAACAAAAAAAGCAGATTTAGGAGTTGGTAAATTATTTTTGGCCCCAATTGGAAAAATCGAGACAGAAAAAATGTCCAAACATTACTGCAAGAGTTGTGAAACTGAATTTGATAATCCACCAAAAATTCACCTAGAAGAAAACAATAATGAAGAAATTGCAGACAATTTGATTCTAGTAGAGAGAGGACAATACACTTGTGAAAAATGTAGTGCGGTTATTGGAGAATACAGAGTGTTTAAGAAAAATGACGAATCAAGAGATATTGGAAAAGCAAATCCATCTGAATAATTCCAAAATTCTCATCATTTTTATCAATCTAAAAAATGCGCATTCATTAAATAAAGCAATTTTTTAGATACAACATGTCAAATCAAAAATGCGTATCATGCGGAATTGGTTTCTTTTCCCCAACGGGTTCAGACAAATGTTCCAAATGTGCAGGAAGCGAATCACAAGGGCAAGAAAGTCATGATTCCTGTGGTTGTGGACACAGCCATTAGTTTCTTTTTTCTATATCATGCATATATTGAACAAATAGCAACCAAACTTATGACAAAAACATCAGATCAAATGAAAGGGTTGGTTGAGGATTTTATCAAAGTTACAAATATCAATTATGAAGATCAAACAGAGAAAATTAGAAAAAAAAGCAATCTTATTGATTGGCAATTTCATGTAGGAACAAATGTGATAGTTAGTAAAAATGCAAACAGAGAAGATAGAATACATGTTAACGTAAACATGAGATTTTCGTCACAAGATGCAAAATTATTGGTTATGAAAAACCCATCATTTTCCAAAGCAATCATGGAGATTAGTGAAATTTGTACGACATGTGGGGTTGGCCATCAATGGATAAAAAATAATGAAGACATAGTAGGTTTGGCAATATTCTCACATGTAGACGAACAAAAATTAGATAGAATTTCATTTCATAATACTTGGGACAACGTATCAAGAGTATCAAGTCACGTTCAAAAAATACTACGTTCAAATTTTAATGGTTTTTCAGCACAAAATAATTCAATGGATCAGACAATAGATAAGTCAATGTATGGATAAACACTGATGAATATTTCCAACTGGTTTGATACCGAAATGAACATACACTAGTAAATTACATCACAAAACGAAATGATTTCTTTTGATCACAGGGTTCTTAGCGAATACCGAATAAAAATTGCAAAAATTGAAACACTTGCCAAGGTCATAATGACACACCCAGAGCCTAAAGGAGAAGAGGCCAGAGGAGCTTCAAAATTTCTTGATGTCCTAATCAATGAAACAGACAGATTCTATGAAAATAATAGTGAAATTTTGTCAAATCATGGAAAAAGACCTCATGACCGCTCCCGACTAGAAGAGACAAAAGCATGGAATGAGAATATTGAGCGTTTTTACGAGAAAAATCCACGTAGAAGGCCCAGAAAATAATCAAACATTAGTTTTATTTTTGAATTCATGAAAATTTTGGCTACATTTGAAATTACACATCAAAATCACAAAATGAATTTGTCCCTACACTAGATTTGTAAAAAGTGTTTAGAGTACAGGTGATTTTGGGAATAATTCTTTTAGCCCATCCAAAGTTAATTGTTGTAAAATTGGCTGTCCAAACCGATAAGTTTCACCCCATGCATTTTTTAGATTTATTAGTTTTTTCTTGAATATTATTTTATGTTCCTCAGATAGGTTAGGTTCTTTATCTACTTCAAGAATCAATTCATCTATTTTAGTTTCAAAATTTTGGACATTTATTTGTCCAATATGGATTTGGCTAAAAGATTCAACATTAGTTGGTAGTTGTACAAAATTAGGATGAGTATAAGTTTCCCCCAAAGAAGTAATTGCATGACGTATGGCGCCGTCAGATGAACCACCATGTCTCTCAACTAATAATGGAGGTTCTTCTTGTAGAAGTTGAATAGTTCTAGAAACATTGTCTGAGTCATCATAAAGGAGTCTCTTCAAATCAGATAAAGTATAATCGCAAACGTAAAGAAGATTCAAGATTCGTTTTTTTAGTTTGCCATTCCAGAACAAGTCATTACCAGTTTTTTTCAGCAGATGCCCATATCCAAAAACAGCGGGCACTGCTTCAATAAATTTGCCTTCTTCCAAATATCGAAGTTTGGCTTCAAGTTCATCATTGTCAGTTAATTTCGGATTATTTTTCCTGATATCGATTTCTTTCAAATAGTGAGATTCACTCTGCTTCAAAGTCCACAAGATCTCTACATCCATTTCGTCCATAAGTACACATTAAGATAATACAATATTTGGCTATCTAAGAATCCCAGCCAGATCTGCCATTCACAATCCCAAGATCCTTGTTTTACAATCTTCAGTCATTCTTTCTGATTCAAATAATTCTTCTCACACACACATTGCCAAATTCATTTTTGATAATCATGGTTTTTCTTTTAATTGTGATATTACGAACAATAATGACTTGAAAATTGCAAAATACAATACAAAGGAAAGCACATTACTCGTAGGATTTCCAAGTAACGGTCTCGTAGGCACATTTTCTGTATCTTATCTCATACATCATCTTAAGATGAAGCAGATTGGGGAGATTGAAATACCAGATCTGCCCTTGACATTATTTGTAGAAGAAGGAGAAATTTTATCCCCCATCAGAGCTTACAACAAAAACAATCTTTTTGTAATTATCTCAGATGTGCCATTTAACCAATATTTGGCAGAAGAATTTGCACTTGCAATTAATGAATTTTGTAAAAAAAATGCAATAAAAAAAATTGTAATTGTTAGTGGAATGGAGACAGTTAACCAAAAAAATGACAATCCAAAAATTTATGGATTAGTAACACATTCCACACTAGATAGTTTACTGTACAACAATCAAATTTCAAAATTTTTAAATGGTTCAATTTTTGGAACTGACGCTGCCATAATTTCAGTTTTTAGAAAAACGAACATTCCCGCACTTGTTTTGTATGCAGAATGCCATCCCTTTTTTCCAGATCCAGAAGCATCAATTGTTGCAATAGTCACACTTGCAAAAATTTTAGATGTCAAAATAGACACAAAAGACATTGAAAATAAGATAGACAAACTTCGAATTCAATATAGAAACCTAATGAAAGAAACTATACAGACATTACAGCAACAACAAGAAAAAAAGACAAGGACTCCACAGATTTACAGGTGATCACATGCGTAATGATGATGATTTCAAATTTGCAGCAATACCTCCGATAATCAATTCATTATTTGACGATATTGAACATAGGATTCTTTCTCCGCTTTCATGTCTAAGAGAATTTGATAATCATTGGATGTTGGAATTTGATCTTCCACTTGTAAGCAAAAAAGACATCAAGGTAACCTTTGATGAATACACCATCAATATCGAGGCAAAACTCAATGAGAAATATTCAGAAAAACAGATAGGCAATGTTGCAAAGTTTGAATATTTTAAAAAATCACTCTCACTACCAGGAAAAACAGACAACAAGAAAACAACAGCTAAATTTCAAAAAGGAAGATTGGTGATAAAAATTCCAAAGAAAATTATTGGTCATCACGTCAAAATTACTTAGAAACAACCGTTAGAAACAGTTATTTTTTGAGATGAACGTTACAAGTAAAAACATGCTAATTTTCTACTACGTGTTTGTCTAAAACTCCAATACACTCATGCAATGTCACGTTATCCGAAATGGCCTCTGTCACTTTTAGATTAAATTCTTGGCTCAACTGCTGATCACATTCCACCAGATCGTTTCTATATGTATTGCATGAGGAAAGCAGCAATCGCCAGTAATAGTAACCTTTGTTCATTTCATTTTTCATTTGTTCCTGTTCTAACTCAAATATTCTGAAAAGATGCCCATAGTCAGTTTTGTAGTTGTCAAATTTTGCCCTCACTATTTGTGGTAATTCTTGATACCAATCTCGACCTTCGTTTGTTTTTTCTACATTGTAAATTTTTTGCATTTGATATGCTACAGAATCTTTCAGAATATCTAAAACGTCATTTTTTTCAAGTAACTTCATTAATTCGGGATTTATCATAAGTTGCATAAAACATAGACAAAATTAAGCGTATTGTTTGCATTAAACCTCATCCACAAGAAGACAAGAAAACTAAGAATTAAATCCATTGTCAAATTCAAGATTTTGAATCAGGCTCTTTTGTCCATAACAAAAGTGTAGAAAATATCTACCCTCATTTATGGACAAAAAAATTGATAAATCAAAATAACTCATCATAAATTAACGTATTATTTTAGAAATGCCACAGCCTTAACAATGTCTGTTTTACTAACAATTCCAATAATATTACCATGTCCAGACAACACTCCTGCTCCATTGATATTTTTCTCTAAAAGCATTTTTCCAGTGTTTGCCAAATCATCATCATAATTCACAGAAATAATATCTTCACTCATTATTTCATTTACCTTTGTACTACCCCCAAAACCAGAATCTGAAATGAATCCTTTTCTTGGAAATATTACAGATATCACTGGATCCGTATTATCAAGAACGTCTTCATATTTTCCTTGTTTAAGCGCTAATTCAAATAAATCTCTGAATGTAACTATTCCCACAGGTGTTTCGTCATGATTTCGAAGTATGACTCTGGAAATTCTCTCATCAATCATTTTCAATACCACTTTGTACAGAGGAGTATCAGAATATTGCCAAGCGTAATACGGAGACATGTACTCACCTACAGTTTTTTCATCAGGGTGTGTTTTAGTAAAATATCTCACAAGATCAGTTTTAGTCAAAATTCCAATAAATGCATTGTTTGCAGTGACTACCAGAGAGCCAATACTGTTTTTCATCATCATCTCTGCGCATTTATCAAGTCCTGTTTTTTCATCAACAGAGATTATTTTTTTGAGGATTTCAGATAACGGTATTTCATCAAGATTTCTTTCAGTAGTATCAGTTAAGAGAAAATATCCCAAATCTTTTTCAGACACAAGTCCAGTTATGACATTATTTTCAGTTACCAACAATCTGCTTTTCTTCTCATCAATTATTTTTGTAAGAACATTAGCCAAGCTTGATTCGAGTTTTATTGTTCTCGGTGTATTCATGTAGTCCTTTGCATATTTCATATCATTTTAAAATCTGAGAGTTATAAAAAATACTGGGTAATTTCCAATAATGAAAACTTGCCATCTTAAGAATAAATTCAAAATACTGATCTTGTTGAATTAAAAATACTAAAAGATAGTTCTGTTGAATACAATGTATGAGAATTTGTAAAAAATGCAATATTGAAATGAACATCAAAAATCCACTTGAAAAGAGGCGTGGTAATGAACAAAAAAACATACAAAGCGAATACTATTGTCCAAAATGTGATCATTCAGAATATGACGAATGAAATTTTAACCTAATTGATATAAACCAGCCACATTCCAACATGCTAAAATTTGAATTTCTTTTTTTGCCAACAAAATTATTTTTTAGTTATTATTGCATTGTCAGGATTCAAATCATTCCAAATCACATCATATCCTAATTCAGATAACAAATCAGCATGGCATGAATCAGGAATTTTATGAGATGTCATTACCGTACATGCTTGGACGAATTTGGAAATACCATCAAGAAAATTGTTTACAATAGTGGTTTTTTCTTTCGAAATCAAGTATGAACCAATTACAACATATTCATTTGGATAATCAGTCTTGAGAATCTTTAATGCTGCTGTTTCTGGAATAGCATATTCCCGAGCAATCTGTTTTATAGAAATTAAATCCAAACTATGTTCATCCAATTTAATTTTAGTGTTGACAACCTTTTCTTCAGTAATTTCAACATCAATTTGCTTCAAATGTTCCAAGACAGGTTTTATCGATACATCTTTTTTAAAAGTAAAAACTCTATCTTTAGAAATTGTTTCCATTTGTGAACATGATAGTTCAGAATTTACTGCCACCAGCAAGTCAATGCTTTGGTTGTTTTTGTTTTTCTCATCGTTATCAAATAGCACCTTAAGCTTAGCAGCTTTTCTCTCAAGATACTCTTTTGTCCAAAAGCCTACAATTTCAAAATATACTTTTCGTCCAAACCTTTCAAATAGAAAATCAGGAATCATGGCTTTGCCATCTGCAATCAAAGGATCTGGTTCTCGAGAGATTTTCCATCCAAACTTGTCATTTTGATTAAAATGCTGATAGAATTTCTTTGCAAATGCTGCCTCTGTAGAACTGTCATAAACATAGTCATTGTTTTCCGCATTGCCGTCATTTTGATATTCAGGATCTATTCTCGACCGAAGAAAGTCCTTGGTATTATCACTTGATAGTTCAAATGAGTAGATTTTTTGTCCAGAATCTGTCTTTTTCACTATGGAGCCATTGATTTTCCAAGTTGGTGTGCCTACTATAGATGGTAACAACTTGGCCATCGACGTCCCATATCTGTCAGTCATTTTAAAGAGACTAAGAGGTCCTTCTAAAACACATTTTATGGAATCCTCATCTGCATCATCTTCTGAATCATATTCCAAATTATACATCAGACCATATCTTTTGACATTACGTAAAACTTCTTTCCAGTATACTCCACCTTTTACATAAAATTCTAATTCAGTACATTTGAAAAGAAGTGTTTGAAATAATGAAAGATTATACCATAAAATTAGATCTTTTGTATTGATAGTATCAAACTGTGTTAAGATAAGATTTTCATCTTTGTCACTCCACATCAAGGTTTCAACATCATCAAATGAAATATGCATCTGATTTGCAATTTGCTGTATGATTCCTTGTCTTTGTGAATCAGATAAAGCTAATCCTTGCTTTGAGGATTCTTCAAACAATTTTTGCCGTATGAGCATCGGAGTTGCAATTGTAGATAACGAATTTAGTCTTCCAAAAATACAACGTCGCTCTAACAATGTAAATAATCCTCTTACCAATTTGTAATCGTATTCGGATTCAAGCAGTCCAATTTTTTGTAACAAATCACCTTTGCATTGTCTGTCTTTTTGAGCATTTGTGAAAAATACAACAAGTTTGTTGGCAAGTTCATAATCAGATCCATTACCAAAATTTGTAGTACAAAATAACGGCATTATCTTACCCCTGCTAATCCTAGTACGCAAAAGTTCAGATGAAAGCATTAGAATATAACCTCAAACATATTCGTCATTTTATCGGACATCATATCAATTCCCATGTGACGATGAATAGCCATCAGTGGTAGAATTTTTTTTCAGTGCTGTAATCCTTTTTGCGCTGGTATTTGTTTCTCGTGTATGCCTTGATACCAATTCAACCAGCCTTGCTTTTCTACCGTCCTGTTTTGGCCTTAGAATCCTACCCAGTCTCTGTATCAGTTCTCTTCCGCTACCCGTACCACTCATAATTATGCCTAATTCTGCATCAGGAACATCTACCCCCTCATCTAAAACTTTAGAGGTTACTACTGCATTATACCTGCCAGATTTGAATCCATCTAAAACATCTCGTCTTTCTTCTTTTATTGTCTTATAGGTGATGTATGGAATCAAAAATCGATTTGAAAGGGCATAGACCATTTTGTTGTTCTGTGTAAAAATTATCGTCTTTGAATTTTTATTTTGTTGTAGTATTTTTTGTAATTCATCTATCTTTGCTTTGCTGTTTAGTGCAATATCATTTGCTTTGTTTCTTGCAAGCATTGCATCTCTTGCAATCTTATTTTTATTTGACATCATGATTAATCGTTTAAGATTGTACATGGATGGAACCTTAAATCCCAATTGCCTGAGACTTGTTAAGAATTTCACATGATTAGTTTCGTATTCTTTTTGTTCTTCTGGAGTTAAATTGACTTGTATTCTGTCAATAGTATATTCTGCCAGATATTTTTGATCTGAGAGTTCTTGTGACCCAAGACGAAACACAACTCCACCAGTAAGGTACGGAATTAGATCATGTAATTCATCCTCTCTTTCAATTGTTGCAGTTAAACCCAATCTGTAGGGTGCAATGAATTGTTCTGCAATGGAGCGATATCCAGGTGCAGGAAGATGGTGTACTTCATCAAAAATTATCAATTTAAATTGATTTCCTATTTCTGGAGCTCGAATATATGCAGAGTCATATGTTGCAACTGTAATTGCCTGAAGATCATCTTCCCCTCCACCTAATTTTCCAATATGTATATTTTTTACATTTTGATTATTTCCAATTGAGAGATATTTGGAAATATTATTTGCCCATTGTTCCATCAAATCAATTGTTGGGACCACCACTAATGCAGATGCATTTACTTTTTGAATTGCTTTAATTCCTATTGCAGTTTTTCCTGCACCCGTAGGTAAAACAACACACCCCCTCATGGAAGATTTTTCCCAATTTTGTATGGCTTGTTGTTGATAATCCCGTAGTTCTAAATCTCTCATTTGGAATACAGATG
>JAOUAY010000101.1 GCA_029860565.1 Candidatus Nitrosopumilus sp. | reverse complement strand
TTAATCTTTGTTAATTCTACTTCAAAAGGCTCTGTTGCAATTTCAACTAATGGAACTCCTAGACGTTCTAAACCAAATTTTCTTATAGAATCTTCTTCGCCCAATATTTTAGCGGCATCTTCTTCTAGACAAATTGACTGAATTCCTATCTTTGTTTCTCCTGCATTGAAAAATCCACCTTGTGAAATTAACATGGTACGCTGAAATCCTGTTGTATTGGAACCATCAATTACTGTTTTTCTCATAGGATAAATTTCGCTGAAAATATTTGATTTTAAAGCAGAAGAAATTATTAATGCAATTTTTTTTGCGTCTTCATCCAATTCATGTGGTGGTTCTTCATCTTGTTCTACTAAGCAACTGCTTTCATGATTTGCATAATACATTATTGTTTTAGATTTTGTACTTTCAAATAACGCTGCAGGATCAAATTCTCCTAATTCACTTTTAGATGCTCGTAATTTTCTTTGGAATTTTATTGAATATTCATCTGATTCTATAGGGGTACAATTACAGAACAATTTTTTATTAGTCGCCAGCTGTTGATGAATTTCTAATCCTACTTTGACACCTACATCATTAATTGAAAATTTTTCCATATTGATTCCTGTTTATATTGAAAATTCAGATGCAATTCTATTAAGCATAATTTCTTTAATTTCATCAAGATTTTCAGTGTTTCCAGTTACCCACATTGCTTTGACTAGTGCAATTTCCGGAATCATATTTTCTAGAGGGACTATTCCCAAATCAAGTAAATCTCTGCCACTCTCATAAACTGTCATTCTCACTCTGCCATCAATACACTGAGAAGTCATTCCCATGAAAATATTTTTTTCATTTGCTATTTTTACCATTGGGTACATATTTTTTCCAATATGTCCTAGTCCAGTACCCTCAAAAATTATTGCTTTATAGTTTGAATCTATGATATTTTTTAACAAAGATGGATCATATCCTGGATGGTATTTTACTAGAGCAACTTTTTCACTTAATTTAATTTTTGGTTTAAATTCTTTGGATGTAAAAAAATCTGTCTTCATATTGTTATGAATTTTATTATTTAGAATTAAAAATGCAGGATCATTTCCAACTGTTTGAAATGCCCCTCTTTTACTGGTGTGATTTTTTCTCACTCTTGTACCAATATGACATGCAATTGTTTCATCATTTTCATCTTGATGCATTGCTATGTAGATTCCATTTGTTTTACATTCAGTAAGAAATTTTGCGGCTCCAATTAGATTCAATGCAGCATCTGATGATGCACGATCTGATGATCTTTGTGATCCAACTAATACTATTGGCATTGGAAATCCTGCAAGTGAAAAAGAAAGATAGGATGATGTGTAATGCATGGTATCAGTACCATGTGCAACAATTATTCCTGAATAATTTGATTTAGAGTATTCCTTTATTGTTTCAGCAATTTTTAACCAATGTTCAGGCATTATATTTTCAGAATATTCTGAAAAGAGAACTTTTGCATCTATATTTGCAATTTTAGCAAGCTCAGGAACAGAGAAATTTAATTCTTCAGCAGTTAATATTGGTGTAACTGCACCTGTTCTGTAATCAATTTTACTTGCAATTGTGCCTCCTGTCGATAATAATAAAATATTTGGTAACTCTTCATTTTTTTCAATCTCTTCATTTTTTTCAATAGTTTTTTCTATGTATGGATTTTTTTCAATCTTTTCAATTTTTGTAATTTCTAAACCAATATTGTATCCACTCTTTAATTTCAAAACGATATGTTTATCATCACTGTGCTCATATCTTGGCATTATTATGCCTGAATATGTAATATCGGCCAAAATCTTTACAGAATCTCCAACCGAAATCTGTTTTGTCTTTAGAAATTCTAATGAATTTCCTTCATACCCTGTATATTTTGGCATTTATGAGAATTAGATTTGTTATTTAATTAAAACTACCTGTAATAGGAAGCTACTAGTTTTTCACCCATCTTGAGATCTTTTTGTTCTCTTACTTTCTTTACTGCTTCTTCAAAGTGTTTCATAGTTACTTTGGCTTCAATAGTATTTTTTTCAATATCTTTTACATCTGGATGTGAATCTAAGAATTCATGAATTACTAGAGATACTGCAGTATTTGCAATGGATGCGGTATCTGCACCACTGAGTCCATCAGTTAGTTCAGCAATTTTGTCAATATCTACATGTAGAGGATTACTTTCTTCAGTAATTGTTGGTATTTTTTCAGCATTTATTTTTAAAATACTCTTTCTACTTTCTTTATCTGGAAGTGGAATTTGAATAATCTTATCAAATCTACCTGGTCTTAATAATGCAGGATCAATCATATCCGCTCTATTTGTTGCAGCTAAAACAATAACTCCATGCATATTCTCCATACCGTCTAACTCTGTAAGTAATTGACTGACTACTCTTTCAGTAACTGCAGTTTCTCCTCCTGCTCCTCTAATAGGTGCAATAGAATCAATTTCATCAAAGAATATTACACATGGAGAAGATTGACGTGCTCTTTTGAAAATTTCTCTTATTCCTCTTTCTGATTCACCTACCCATTTTGATAAAAGTTCGGGGCCGCGAACTGAAACAAAATTTGCTTCACTTTGGGTAGCTACTGCTTTTGCAAGTAATGTTTTTCCTGTGCCACTAGGACCATGAAGTAAGATTCCCCTTGGCATATTGTGACCTAATTTATCGTATAGACCTGGATATTTCATTGGCCATTCTACTGCTTCTTGCAATTCTCGTTTGACTTCTTCTAAACCTCCAACATCTTCCCACTTCACATCTGGATTCTCAATGAAAACTTCTCTCATGCCAGATGGAGTTACTTCAATCAAAGCCTTTTGGAAATCTTCATGATTAACAATCAGTTTCTCCAAAGTTTCAGGAGGGAGTTTTTCTTCTTCTAAATTCAAAACTGGTAACAATCTTCTCAAGCATTTCATTGCAGCCTCTTTACAAAGATATTCCAAGTCTGCACCAACGTATCCATGACTAACTGCTGAAATTTTCCCCATGTCTACATCATCTGCTAATGGCATGTTTCTACTGTGAATTGCAAGTATGTCTTTTCTTCCTTTTTTATCTGGAACTTTAATCTCAATTTCTCTATCAAATCTACCTGGTCTTCTAAGTGCAGGATCAATTGCATTTGGTCGATTTGTTGCTGCAATAACAATAACCTTTCCTCTGGCTTCCAATCCATCCATTAAAGATAACATTTGAGAAACAACTCTTCTTTCAACTTCCCCTGTAACTTCTTCTCTTTTAGGTGCAATTGAATCAATTTCATCAACAAAGATAATTGATGGAGCTTTTTCTCTAGCTTCTTTAAAAATTTCTCTTAATCTTGCTTCACTTTCACCATAAAACTTACTCATTATTTCTGGACCTGATATACTGATGAAATGAGCTTGACTTTCATTTGCTACTGCTTTTGCAAGTAGAGTTTTACCAGTTCCTGGAGGACCGTATAGTAATACACCCTTTGGAGCTTCGATACCCAATTTTTCAAAAATCTCTGGATGTCTTAATGGAAGTTCGATCATCTCTCTAACTTTTTTAATCTCATTTGATATGCCGCCAATATCTTCATAGGTAACTTGTGGAACTCCACGTAGAGTTTCTCCTTTTTCTGCAATATGGAAAACTGTTTTTTGAGTTACCAAAACAGCATCAGCTGCTGGTGTTACTCCAATAACTTGAAAAGTTAAACGTCCACCAAAATACGGAACCATGACATTATCTCCTTTAATCAAAGGAACACTTTCTAAGGCATCTGCAAGATATCTTTCATCTATTGGAGGAATTGCTTCTAGTGGTGCAACTACTACTTTTTCTGCAGCTACTGCCTTTATTTTTCTAACTGAAATAGTATCTCCAATTGCAATTCCTGAATTATTTCTTCCAAGCCCGTCAATTCTGATAATTCCTTTTCCTTCATCTGATGGATATAGGGGAAGACATTTTGCAACTGTTCTTCTTTTACCTTTAATTTCTATAACATCTCCAGTGGATGCAGTTAGGGTATCCATAGAGTCATAATCTATTCTTGCTACTCCTCTTCCAACATCTCGTGTATATGCTTCAAGAACTTTAAGAGAAAGAGCATTTTGACTCATACTAAATGGCCTCAATTCTAATTTTTATACCTTTGTGGTAATTTCCAAAACCAACCTAGAATACCACAAGCTTAAAATTCTCTTTGCATAGGAAACGATCAACTTGGGTAAAAGACCATTAGTTCGAAGACGAGGCCGTGGAGGCAATCAATTTAGGTCTACATCTACTGGTAAAGTAGGTTCAAAGGCAAATTATCCACGTTTTCCATTATCTGAACAACATGAAGGTGAAATTATCGATCTTGTTCATGAACGTGGTAGAGAAGCACCATTATCCAAAATTAGATTTGAAGATGGTTCTGTTTCATTTGTACCTGCAGTTCTTGGGGCCACAGTAGGTGCAACATTACAATTTGGATTAAAATCAAAAATTGAAAAAGGAAATGTCATTAGTGTTCAAAATATTCCTGATGGGACAATTGTGTGTAATATTGAAAAACACTTTGGAGACGGTGGTGCTATTGTTAAATCCGCTGGTACTGATGCAACTATTTTCTCTCATGGTGATGATGGTGTAACTGTTAAGCTACCATCTGGAAAATTTGCTACTCTTAATCCAAAAAATAGAGCCATGATCGGTACTCTTGCTGGTGGTGGTGCTAGTGAACGACACTTTATGAGTGCAGGTAACAAGTGGCGTAGTTTTAAAGCTAAAGGAAAGAAATATCCAATTGTTAGAGGGGTTGCTCAAGCAGCTTATGTCCACCCACACGGTGGTGGTCGTCATCAACACGTTGGACAAAGTTCAACAGTATCAAGAGATGCTCCTCCTGGTGCAAAGGTAGGTAGCATTGCTGCTAGAAAGACTGGTAGAGCTAGAATTAAAGAAAGAAGATAATTTTCTTTTAACCTAAAATTGATTAATAGTCTATTGAAAT
>JAOUAY010000100.1 GCA_029860565.1 Candidatus Nitrosopumilus sp. | reverse complement strand
AAGTGAAAAAAATTTAGGTAAAAATTACATTATTGTGTAGAATCATCTGACTAATCTGAATACAATACATCACCAATAAATAATTCCAAATAAACATAAAAAATATGCAAATGATTTCAATCAATTATATTTTAGAATGCATGCCTAAAGAAAAAAACTATTTTGACGATATGTGGGAAGTGTGCTTAAATGAAAACAAAAAAAGATTCACCAGGACCAAATTAAAAGACATATTAAAAAAAATGGAGGCGTTTGGATACATCAAAAAATACGGTCACAGGAGTGACATATTTTATGAAAAAAATTATCATTATTCATTTGAAGAAAACATAGGATTTATCAATAATCTCATGTTTACTTTTGAATCTAAAATAAACACAGCAATAAAAAATATAGAAAATAAGAAAATATTTCTAGACATATCAAAAGATCTTAATTCATATAAATTTAGCAAATATACAAAAATAAATTATGAGTCACTACTAGAAGGAATGTCAAGTATGTTTGAACTGGCATCTTCAATCCTATTAACTAAAGAAGAAAGTGATGATGGTGAATTAAAAAAAGAGTTAAAGAAATGTTTTGCTCAAATCAATAAATTCATGGATGATACAAACCAGAAACTACTCAACGAGAGAAAAACAAGTGAGAGAATATTATTACAAAAGGATTTCAGCAATAGAATCCCCAAAGTAGGATACCTTAGAGCTTAGAAGAAAAATCAAGATTACAGCACCAACCATGTCACTTCAGCCAATTAGTAAAAATTAAAATCAGACAAAAATTTAGCATCAGAGTCTTGATTGAGGAAAAACTTGAAACATTGGGAATTAAACTTCCAAATCCCCCTACCCCTGCAGGATCATATGTTCCTGCAGTAAAAACAGGAAATTTGCTGTTTATTTCAGGGCAAATACCAATGGAAAATGGAAAAGTCATATTCACTGGAAAAGTTTCAAACGACAACTTGGAAATTGCTCAAAAATCAGCAAGAATGTGTGCAATTAACATTTTAGCTCAGATAAAAAGAGAATTGGGTAATTTGGATAAAGTTACCAAAATAGTAAGACTATCAGGATTTGTAAACTCCATGCCAGAATTTTCACAGCACCCAAAAGTCATTAATCCAGCTTCGGATTTGTTTTTTGAGATATTTGGTGAAAATGGAAAACATGCCAGAATTGCACTTGGGGTAGCTTGTTTGCCATTAGACTCAATGACTGAAATTGATGCAATAGTTGAATTTTCACAATAATGAATTTGGAAATTTTCTTAAATAGATTTTTTTAGCAATCTCATTTGTGGCTCAAATGTGTCGTGGATTATGTGAACGTCTAAGACCAACATCACCTACAAATAATTTACGCTATAAAGTTGGCCAAAAATGGTGTTCATTGTGTGCATTATTTTTCTTTACTGAAGAAAATTCATGCCCTTGCTGTAAAACTAGGTTAAGAACAAGTCCAAGGAGTAAAAGGTATGACTTGCCAAGAATGTAATCATGAAAAAGGAAAATGTGAATGCCTTTGTTGCTGCTCAATTTCACAAATAGGGTGTGTTTACTGCATTCTGCCAGTTTTAGGGTATAGACAAATCAAGAGAATTTTAAGAAAAAGGAAAAACAAAGACGATAGAGTTTAAGAATAAGTACATCGCCATACATTTAAAGAAACAATTCATATACAGTTATGATTGAGTAAAAAAATGTTAAAGATTTCATTGCTTATGTTAATTGCAATATCAATGATTTCAACTTCAGCTTTTGCAGAAACCGCAATAGAATTGAAAGTGTCATCTGAAGAAATTAAAGCACTAGATTCAATATTGATTTCAGGAAAAATTACAGACGTATCGCAATTTAAACCAGTAAAACTTAGAGTGATTGGTCCTGATGGAACACTAGTTTTTGCCCCTCAATTGGCAATTGAAGACAATGGTAATTTTAAAAAACTACTGCATGCACCAATTCCAAGTTTTAGTGAAGGAGTGTACATCGTAACTGCAAATCATGAAGATATCCAAATAACGGCTAAGACTCAATTTACAGTTACAGCCCAAGAAATCCCAAGAAACCCAATGGCTCCTATAATTCAAGAAAAAATAGGTGAAAAAGGAGAAATAAAAAAATCAGCAGTTCAAAGTGGAATGACAATATCAGCTGATGCAATAAATGGCTCAGATTTAATCACAATTACAGGCAATACCAATTTCAAGGATTCAGACATTACATTGATTGTAAAATCCCCAACGGGCAATGTAGTTACAATTGCACAGGTGTCACCAAGTGTGTACGGCGATTTTGAGGTAGAAGTTAAGATAGGTGGTCAAATATGGAAAGAGGATGGATTGTATACAATTACTGCAAACCAAGGAACTTCATCAGAGTATAAAGAATCAATTCAAGTTGAAATCAAAGATGGAGTGGTAATTCCAGAATTTGGAGTCATAGCATCACTGGTTTTAGCAATATCAATTATTTCAATCATAATAGTTTCATCAAAAACAAAGCTTGCCATATTGCCTAGATATTAATTCTAGAGTAAACGAAGCATGACGATGTTTAATCTAGATGAAATAAAATCAGAAAAATATATTTCACTTGAGACATATAGAAAAAACAATCAGGCAGTGAAAACTCCAGTGTGGTTTGTAATAAAAAGTGATTCAATCATTATTGTTACAAGGGATCAAACAGGAAAAATAAAACGCCTTAGAAATAATCAAAAAGTAAAAATTGCAACATGCTCAATTAAAGGAAAAATTTCAATGGCGCCGATTCCTGGAATTGCGCAAATTTTAACAGAGAAAGAAACCAAAGAGGCTGTAAAGCTAAGAGACAAAAAATATGGATTTTTCTCAAAAATTTCTAAATTTCTAACTAGAAATAAAGGAAATCTTTTAGCAATATCAGTTAAAATAGATTAGTGGATTTTTGTAACTGTTGTTCTCGTTTTAGTTTGTAAGCTGTCAGTCCTGCAAATCCAAAAATTATCCCCAGACCAACATATGCTAAAACCTGACTGTATTCTATCAACACTCCAGACACACCAGTTCCAACAATTCCAGGAAGTAAAGATAATGCATACAGCCACCAACCACAACAACCAAGTGGAACTAAAGAGAAAAAGGAGAAAAAAGATGTTGCAGCAGCACTTCCAGTATTTGCTCCAAATGCTTTTTTCTTTACATCTAACTTACAGCCTAACAATTTACTTTTCTCAGACAAAAAAATTTGCAAGCCAATTCCAACTCCCATTCCAATAATAACTATAGAGTTTAGCTGAAATGCAGCACTAATTGCTGCAAGTGGTTCTAATGCAGGAGTAGTAACCACAACTACTGAGAGATAAATGACAATTGTCATGATTCCAACCAGAATTGCTTTTTTAATTGGATTTATCTTAAACCATTTTCTCATAATCCGACTATTGATCAATATGGATTTCATAGTTTGATTCAATCTTTTATATCTCCAAATAGTTCTGTGTTGGGATGAAACGCCACCCATTCAAACCAAAATCCAGGTTCAATGGGCATTCGCTTTAATTGATTTTCCTCATATTCGCCAGAAATTGACAAGCCATCATAGTTCCATTCAGAATTTGTTTGCGTATCAAAAATTTTACCATCTGTATATACAAAGTCTAAGATTTGATCACCTATAGTTCTCTCAAATGCACGAGAGTTTTCAGAAAATAGAGAGACAAGCATTACAGGAGTTTCACCAATGAAATCATTGATGATAATTTTTGATTCAATGTCTTTTTGTTTGTAAGCCTTGAAGATATCATCCTGACTAAATCCAATGATGATTTCTTTAGGGTGTAATCTATCATCATTGTGTTCTACTGGAAAAATAATTCTAGGCTCTGTGTAATAATTTCCATAAGGATCAGTGGTATATGAACGAATATGTCCAGTGTCTGTTGTTAATACCAGAGTATCTGGATGTAGTGATTTCCAATCACCCCAAGTTATTACATCAAACGGAATTAGATTTAGTTGGTATCCACTTAATTCACCTTTTATTGCCATCCCAAGTGCTTGACTCCAATATGATTCAGTTAATCGGTCATACATCAACAGATTGCTATTATACAATTTTCCAGAGGTTCCAAACTCTACTTCTTGATCATTAATGATTCTCTCAAAGACTTGATTGGTATAACATAGGGGACAATAAGTTACTGATACTGGAATTCCCCCTACATTGTCATTTACAATTTCATGCCAGACTAAAATAAAAATGGGATAAGCCTTGGATTCACCATTAATTTCTAGGCCAATTACAGTGTCCGAATCTGACATAAATTGTGAATCTTCTACTTTGGAAAACTTTGGATTATCAATTGAAGGAATTCCGTCTTTTGGCGGCCCTCCACTTTTTATTTTGTCAAGTGGAATCAGGTGCTTAACACCATTAGTTTCCATAAGTGTAAGTTCAGAAGAAACATCATCACCAGATTTACCAGAATTTGCAAAAGTGGTTTGAGGAATAAATTCACCTTGAAGTGAGACAGATAATGCTGCAATTGCAATACCTATAACCACAATTGGAATAATTATTTTTAGATTCAATATCAAGTAATCTTTGTTTATAAAATATTAAAAAATTATTCCAACTTTATTTTTGATTTGGATAAATCCTTTTAATGAATTTCAAAAGTTTTCATCCATGAATACAGAGGCAAGTCTAAAAGAGAATGTATTACACGATATAACTCATTGGGGAATTAGAGCCTCAATTGGAGCTATATTCATAATTCATAGCTTGAAAAAATTTGATCCTAGTTGGCAAGAGTGGCTAATGAGCATCGGAATGCCACCTGAAATGCAGTTACCAATTGCATTGGCAGAATTTATCGGAGGGATTTTGCTGATCATAGGCGCACTAACCAGAGTCACAGGTTCAGTATTTGCAATAATATTACTGGGGGCCATATTTCACATTAGGTGGGAAAATGGATTTTTTGTTTCTCAAGGAGGATGGGAATGGGATCTAG
>JAOUAY010000099.1 GCA_029860565.1 Candidatus Nitrosopumilus sp. | reverse complement strand
GTAGTTCAGGTAATGTATACATAGGAGACATTCCAACAATAGAGCCAGAATTTACATCCGATTTTAAACAGATTTTAGAATGGTCTCAAAAAGCAAAGAAGATAGGAATCAGAGCTAACGCAGATACTCCAGAAGGTGCAAAACTTGCAAGAGAATTTGGAGGTAAAGGAATTGGTTTGTGTAGAACAGAGAGGATGTTCAATGGCAGTGATAGAATCAATCTATTTGTTGAAATGATAATGGCAGAAAATATTGAAGAGAGAAGTAAAATTCTAAAAAAATTAGGAGAATTGCAAAAAAGTGACTTTATTGAAATCCTAAAGGCAATGGAAGGATACGAAGTTACAATCAGATTACTTGATCCACCATTGCATGAATTCTTGCCAAACCCTGAAGAACTAGTAGAAAAGATTCACAAATTAGAATTAAAGAATGCAGCAAGTGAAACTAACGAGGTAAAGATTGTTCTAAAGAGAGCACGTGAGCTTGCCGAAGTCAACCCAATGATGGGGCACAGAGGAGTAAGAGTAGGAATCACATATCCAGAAATATACGAGATGCAAATTCGCGCAGTATTTGAAGCACTAGTGGAATTGACAAAAAAGAAGGTTAAAGCCCACCCACAAATAATGATTCCACAAATTAGTAGTATTGCAGAACTAAACCACATTAAGAAAATTTACGACTCCATCAAAAAAGAGATGGAAACAAAACACAAAATGAAACTGAAAATTAACTTTGGTACGATGATAGAAGTGGTAAGAGCAGCTTTAACTGCAAACGAACTTGCAACTACTGCTGAATTCTTTAGTTTCGGTACTAATGACTTGACACAGGGAACATTTAGTTTTAGTAGAGAAGATGTAGAAGGAAAATTCCTTCCAGAATACATGGAAAAAGAATTACTGGAGAGAAACCCATTCCAATCAATTGATGTTAACGGTGTAGGTAGCTTGATAAAAATGGGAGTTGCTGCAGGACGTAGAATTCGTTCAAACATGGAGGTTGGAATTTGTGGGGAACATGGAGGAGATCCAGATTCGATAAAATTCTGCCACAAAGTAGGTCTAAATTATGTAAGTGCATCACCACATAGAATTCCTATTGCACTAGTAGCAGCAGCACAAGCAGCAATTGAGCAACCAAAAACAAAATCAAAGAAAAAATAACATATTCTAAAATTGCCACAATTATGATATTGTAGAACGATATCAAACTTGAAAATCACAACTTTGCTAATATGAGATGTAATGAATAATAGTTCATGGAATTTACTAAAATTTGCAAATTGTATAATCAAAATTTTTCCTCGCTTGTTACTTACATGTCCCATATCAAAAATAATCACAGCAAAGAACCTCCAGAGACATTTGTAAGAGAAGAAGAAGAATTGAAATGGAGATTAAGAAATGATGATTAATTTTCCAGAATTATCAGAAAACAAATTTTTAAAACCAATCAAATTATCTCTAAATGGATTGTTGCCTAGAATTGATTCGATAAAGCAGATTAGACTAAAAATAGGAATCACTCAGAAAAAGCTTGCAACAATGACTGGAGTCAGTACCTCAATGATCAACCAGATAGAATCAGGAAGAAGTCAGCCAAGCTATGAAACAGCAAAGAAGATTTTTGAGAATCTTTCAAAATTAGAGGGAGAATCATCATCTCATACAGCTGGGGATTTTTGTAGTACAGATATTGTAAAGCTAAAGCCTGCAAATACGCTTCATGACGCAATTAAAAAAATGCATCAGTTATCAATCAGTCAAATCCCTATTTTCAATAATTCAGATGTAGTAGGGATGATATCTGAAGATGGGATTGTAAAGCACCTAGTAGAGTTGGGAGAAGCAGAATTAAAAAAAGCAAAACTTGCAAACACTATGGAATCAGTTCCACCAATAGTGGATTGGAATACTCCAGCTAATGTCTTAGTTCCACTGATAAGGTATTCAAAATGTATTCTAGTTTCAAAAAAATCAAAAGTCATAGGGATTATCACAGCTTCTGACACTTTGAAAATGATGGAATGACTGTTTTTCAGGATTAGCTCAGTATAATGAGATAACCCTCTGGTCAAATACCCAAATTTGCAAACTAGTATCTTGGGCATTCAAGATCTTGAAAAATTATTTCATATCAATCAGATGATAAAAGAAATTGATAAAGAGAATCAGTATAATTTTATCATTGACACGGACACAAAGGAGGGTAAAACTAGAATCATCATAGATGAACTTGGAACATGGCAAAAAGTACCATTTTTAACAAAAGAACAAGCTGAAGCATTTAGAAAAAAAGGATTTCGGCAATTCGTACCAGACTTGATAGATTTTAAAAATAAAATAATTATAGAATATCAAGAAGAATCAGAAGGAAGACAAGGAGTATTAAGAAGACGTGGAAAGATAAACAAAAAAGGACACGATGAATTTAGTGATGAAGATAAGGACATATTTTATGACTTGGCAAAATTCAACCAATTAAAAATATGGGAAAACGCAGCACCCAAAAAACAAAGAGCAGAATTGGAGATATTTTTAAAGTTATTTTTACCCAACAAAGTACAAAATATTCTAATTAGGAAATAATTTAGCGTAAAATGTTGCTAGTGGCACTTTGTTATGATGAGGATCTAGTAAGTGTCACTAGTGACATTAAATTAAGCGCATCATTATTTCTCAGTTATTTTTCCAGCACTCTACTTCTACTACGCCTACTAGTCTTTATTCGAAATATAGGGTAATCATAATTCATGATAACAAGAATTATGGCAAAGGTTCATGACCGCGTTTATATCCATTCCATTTTCTATATTCATAGTCAGTTAGAGGAGTATCGCAACCGCATTTACACATGGTCTTCATATGTTTCTCAACTAAAACAGAGTATTTTTGCATTAGGTTTAAAGTATACCGGCTGTTCATCAGTATTTTTTTATTAATTCATAAGATGAGATCGCATCATACAACAAGCAAAGTCAGAGAATAAATAAGTTGAATAATAATTTTATTTTAGAGTAAAAAAATGAACTGTGAAAGATGTGATAAATCAGATACAGATGTAGGCAATATTACACAGTATAAAGAACATGATTGCAACATGAAACTTTGTAAAGACTGTATCACCATAATTGAAAAACCATATAATGAAAAATGTGTTCAATGTGAGAAATTAGTATGGAAGAACGGGGGTGCAAAAAAATACAAAGATCAAATTCTATGTTTGTATTGTCATCAAAGTATCCTAACAAGTAAAGATAAAAAACTAAAACCAAAAACATCTATTTTAAAGAAAGGGAAATTTTGGTTTTCAATAGGTCTGATAATAATAGGCATTTTGATTCTAATGGAATACATCTAAAAAAAGAAACAAAATTAGCAATACCAAAGATTTAATCAATACTAAAATTCCATTTAGACATGGTTGAACTTAATACATATTCAAAAATAAATGAGGAAATCAAATTCACAGAAGATGAAACGGTAGAACTTTTGAAACTAAGCGAAAAAGAAATACTAGTTCTGATTCTTTCGGAATTGAAAAAAATATCAGAAAACACACATAATTAGAATAGTAATTACTTCAAATCTATTTTTAGTTTATCTCGTTATTTTGGATGAGAACATAGTTCTGCCAAAACTCCATATAGTGATTTTGGATGAATGAAAGTAACCTTAGTTCCAGCAGAGCCAGGTCGGATTTGTCCTAGAAATTGTATTCCACAACCTTCCATTCGTTCTACTTCACCTTCAATATTATCAGTCTCCAATGCCATATGGTGTAATCCTTCCCCTTTTTTATCTAGAAATTTTCTAATTGGACTAGTATCATTTGTAGGCTGCATTAATTCTACTCTGCCGTTTTCCAAATGAATTATTGCAACTTTGACGCCTTCAGATTCCACAGTTTCAAACTCCACATCATTAACACCTAGTGCTTGTTGGTATACTTTGGCTGATTCCTCCACATCATTTACTGCAATTGCAACATGATCAATTTTCATCTAAAATACTTCCTTAGGGCGATATTCACCAAATACTTCTCTGAATGTATTACTGATTTCACCAGTTGTAGCAAATGCTTTGGCAGCTGTAACGATGTAAGGCATGAGGTTTTCTTCAGTGTCAGCTGCACTTTGCATTGCAGATAATGCCTTTTCCCATTTCTTTTTGTCTCTAGAATCACGTAATTTTTTGAGTGCCTTCTTTTGTTGAATTTCAATTCGACCACCAATTCTAAGCAAGTCAGGTTGTTCCTCATCTTCAGAATACTTGTTTACACCTACAATAATTCTTTCAGTACTATCAGTTTCTTTTTTAAGCCGATATGCATTTGCTCTAATTTCAGACTGGAAGAATCCTTTCTCAATTGCCTTTACAGAACCACCCATTTTTTGAATTTTTTTAAGATATTTCCATACATCAGCCTCAATTTGATCACATAATTCCTCAAGATAGTAAGATCCAGCCAGAGGATCTGCGGTCTTTGTAATTCCACTCTCGTGAGCCACAATTTGCTGAGTTCTGAGTGCAATTTTTGCAGACTCCTGAGTTGGAAGTGCTAGTGCCTCATCTCTAGAATTAGTATGTAGTGACTGAGTACCGCCTGCAACTGCAGCCATAGTTTGAATTGCAACACGAACGATGTTGTTGTTTGGTTGTTGTGCAGTTAGAGATTCACCACTAGTTTGTGTATGGAATTTTAATTGTAGTGAACGGGGATTTTTTGCATGGAACATTTCTTTGAGAATTTTTGCATAAACTTTTCTTGCAACTCTAAACTTTGCAACTTCTTCAAAGAACTCTATAGTACAGCAAAAGAAGAAAGAAAGACGGGGTGCAAAGTCATCAATTTTTAATCCTTTATCAATACAAGTTTGAATATACGCAATTGCATTGGCCAATGTGAATGCAACTTCTTGTGTAGCTGTACAGCCAGCTTCTCTCATATGGTATCCGGATATTGAAACAGGGTACCATGATGGAACTTTTTCTGCACAATACTCAATCAT
>JAOUAY010000098.1 GCA_029860565.1 Candidatus Nitrosopumilus sp. | reverse complement strand
AATTTCAAATGCATATTTTGCAATTCTTTTGGAAGCTGCCTCTGAAATTATTCTCAATGCCACCGCAGAATCCCCCAAGCTAAACTCTTTTCCAGTGTAAAGATCCTCCGTATTCTCTCTAACTATTACCATGTCAATATCATCACGTAATGCAGGCATGTGTGGATATGATTTTGCAGGTCTAATGTTGGCATAAAGATCAAGCATTCTCCTTAACACGACAATGACATCAGCTGCACTCTCACCAACTGGCGCCTTCAAACAGACATCAGAGTTCTTTATTGTAGCAATGGTCTCATCAGGAAGTGCTTTTCCGGTTTCAGACAAAGCCTTATCCCCAGCTGATAATTTTGTTATGTCAAATTTTAAGTCAAGTTTATCATGAATTGTATTTAAAACAGAAATTGCAGATTCTGATAATTCAGGACCAATTCCATCACCAGTGATTAATGAGATTTTATACATAATTGCACATCATATAAAGGGAGATTTTAGGATTTAGTTGACTTGTTTTTCTTTAAGCATCTTTTTGAGCATGATTCTGTTAATTCCATCAATAACGGCTTGAACACTAGTGGTTACAATATCCTCACCAATTGATTTTGATGAAACCCTGTTCCCCTGTGCATCCTCCACACTGATTGTTACTTCACATAGGGCACTAGAACCACCGCTGATTGATGCCAAGCCATAATCTTTGATTCTCAATTCAGAAATTCTTCCAGTAATTGTTTGAATCGCATTTAGGGCAGCATCAACTGGACCTACACCATGATCAGTTCCAACAAACTCTTTTCCGTCAATGTTTAATTTTACAAATGCATAAGGCATTGTCCCAATTCCAGTAGATACTGAAAATCCAGTTAGTTGTACAATTCTTTTGATTCCTTTTTCACCTAAAACATCACTTGCGATAGATAGTAACTCCACGTCTGTGATTTGTTTTCCTTGATCACCTAGTATTTTGATTTTATCAAGAATCTGTTGTGATTGCTCTTCAGTTGTTTTGACCCCAAATTCTTCAAGCATTGCATTCATTCCATGAATTCCAGCATGTTTTCCAACACGAAGTCGCCTCTTTCTTCCAACTAGTTCAGGACTGATTGGCTCATACGTTAAAGGATTATTCAATACACCATGAGTATGAATTCCAGACTCATGGCCAAATGCATTATCTCCAACTATGGCCTTGTTTGGTTGAACTTTAATGCCTACAATCTTTGAAACATATCTGGATGTTTCATAGATTAATTCAGATTTGATGTTAGTTTCGTATTTTTTCTCATATGGTAAACATTGTAATGCCATGGAAAATTCTTCCAATGATGCATTTCCTGCTCGCTCTCCAATACCATTAATCGTAACATGTGCACATGATGCTCCTGCATGAATTCCAGACAATGCGTTTGCAACTGCCAATCCAAAGTCATTATGACAGTGAACGCTTACTGGAAGCTTTGTTGCCTCAACTGTATCGCGAGTTAAATCTGCCATATATTCAGGTGTAGAATATCCTACAGTATCAGGAATATTGACTCGGTCAGCTCCGGCTTTTGCAACCTCACCAAACACTTTTTTTAAGAATTCTCTATCGGTTCTCGTTGCATCTTCAGCTGAAAATTCGACTTGTAATCCACGAGACTTTCCATATTCCACTGCCTCTATTGCTTTTTCAAGTGCTTGGTCACGAGTCATTTTGAGTTTGTATTCCAAATGAATATCAGACGTTGCAATGAATGTGTGAATGTAGTTTAAACCAGCCTCAACTGCTGCATCAATATCATTTTTGATGGTTCTTGTCAATCCTGCAACCTCACAGGATAATCCTTCAGCAGTGATCATCTTGACTGCCTTTAATTCACCTTCAGAAATTACTGGAAACCCCGCTTCAATTGCATCAACTCCAAGTGCATCGAGTTTTTTGGCAATAGATAATTTCTGATCTGGAGACAAGGAAACCCCAATGGTTTGCTCTCCATCTCTCAATGTCGTATCAAATATTCTAACTTTCATACCCCACTCCTTTGCAAAGCAGCAACACCAGTTCGTGCAACATCAAGTATTCCAAATGGTTTTGCTAGTTCCTCAAATGCTTTGATTTGATCAGGAGTAGCAGTCAACTCTACCATGATTGAATCTTTTTTCACATCATGAACTTTGCCGCCGTATGCATTGGCTAATTTGTTTACCTCCATACTATCATTAGCATTACTAAGTTTGATCTTAAAAAGACAAAGTTCACGAAATACTGTTTTGTGCTCATCTAGATGCTCAACTTTTACAGTATCAATCATCTTATCAAGTTGTTTTACTATTTGATTTATCTGTTTTTCATCGCCGTATGTGGTGATAGTCATCTTAGAGTAATTTGGATTCTCAGTGACTCCTTCTGAAATACTATCAATATTGAAATTTCTAGATCTGAAAAGATGAGTTACCTTAAACAAAATTCCAGGTTTATTTTCAACTAAAATAGAGAGAATTGCCCACATCATGAATCACTAAGATGGTAAGATCATATCCGCAAGTGAAGTTCCAGGAGCTACAAATGGCAACACATCTTCTTCAGGATCAATTGGAATATCAATAACGGTTGCAACGTCACTGCTTATTGCAGTTTTAATTGCCTTGTCAAGTTCATCCATTGATTGTGCTCTAATTCCTTGAGCACCATAAGACTCTGCTAGTTTAACATAATCAGGACAGCTTTGTTGATCTACGCCAATCATTCTTCGGCCATAGAAAGTTCTCTGCCATTGAGCTACCATTCCCAATGTAGAGTTGTTTAAGATAAATACGATTACAGGAATATCTTCCAACACTGCAGTTGCAAGAGAATTTTCTGTCATGGCAAAACTTCCATCACCTGCAATATCCACAACTGGGACATCAGGTCTTGCAACTTTAGCACCAATTGCTGCTGGAAATCCCCAACCCATAGTGCCAAGTCCAGTTGAACTAAAAAAAGTACCAGGTTGAATCACATCATAAAATAATGATGCCCACATCTGATGTTGTCCTACTTCTGTAGTTACAATAGATTCTTTGGGCAATATTTCACGAAGTTTACGTAAAATTTTAGCAGCACCCATTTCACCTGGATGAAGTTTCAAGTTTTCTTTCCAGTAATCTTTGGTTTCTTTTACATGCTTAACCCAAGGAGATTCTTCAGATTTTTTGATAGCTCGTTGTAAAAGTAACTTTACCATCACTCTAAGATTTACACGTACATCTCCAATTACAGCAATTTGTGCAGTTTGATTCTTACCGATTTCCGCAGGATCTACATCCATATGAATAATTTTCAATCTCTTCTCAAATGCCTCAAAAGTTCCTACAGATCTATCAGAGAAACGAGTTCCAATTGCTAATACACAATCAGCTTCTGACATCATTTTGTTTGCTTCTGCATGTCCATGCATTCCTATTGGACCTAATGACAAAGGATGATTTTCAGGAAATGCACCCTTGCCTTTGAAAGTAGTAACTACTGGAAGCATGAGAGTTTCAGCAATAGATTGCAATTCAGCAAACGCTGATGAGATAATAGTCCCACCTCCAGCTAAAATAATTGGTTTTTCAGCATGAAGTAACATATCAATTGCTTTTTCAACATTGACGATATCAGGATCCCCCCAAGGATGATAACCTTGAATTTTAAATTCATCTGGAAAATTCATAGGTTCTTCATTTGTTTGTACATCTTTTGGAATGTCAATCAATACGGGTCCAGGTCTTCCAGATTTTGCAATAAAAAATCCTTTTTTTACAACCTCTGGAATTTCGCCAGCTTTTCGTGGTTGAAAAGCATATTTTACAACAGGATTTGCCATTCCGATAATATCACTTTCTTGAAATGCATCTTTGCCAATCATTGCAACAGGTACTTGTCCTGTTACTGCAACCATGGGTGAAGAATCAGCTTGTGCGGTTGCAATTCCAGTCAAAATGTTAGTAGCACCAGGACCAGATGTAGCAAAACAAACCCCAGGCTTCTTACTAACCCTACCAAAGCCATCAGCCATATGAGCAGCTGACTGCTCATGTCTTGCCAAAATATGCCTAATATCACATCGAGCAAACTCATCATACATTGGAAGATTTGCACCTCCAGGTAAACCAAATACTTGTTTAACGCCTTCTTTTTCCATAGCCACCATCAAGGCCTTTGCACCTGTCATACTTTCCATTTTATTCATCAAATTTCTTTCCATAATTTTAATCTAGTAAATTTTTGACACACTAAAGTAGAATAACAACCAGCAAATCTTTGTCAAATGCTCCAATTAATTTTGTATTCATCGAAATCAAAAAAAATAGTAATTGCCAACTAATAAAGATTCTCTGAAAAATAATCAGAATTTTGCATATAATGATACAGAAGACTTAAACTGATATTTTCCATATTTGAAATTGATTATTTTGAGCGATAATGAAGAAATTATCAAAGTTATAGAAACATTATTTCAAGCAGGAGTAACAAAAGATCTATCTGCACTCAAAGACATTCACCTCAATGATTCTAAATTTTCTAGTTTTAGTGACTTGCCACCATACGATCTGAAAGATTATCAAACCACAATAGAGCTTGAAGAATTAAGATTCATAAGCATCTCAGATTATACATATGAAATAAAAAATCCAAAAATTAGTTTGTTTGGAAATACAGCTGTAGTTGCTTTAGAATTAATTCAAAAAGGAATGCTAGTAGATAACAAATCATACACTGGAGAACACATGGTAATTACTGGACGTGCAACGTTTGTACTAGTGAAACAACCAACATGGAAAATTGTACATATTCATCTATCAAAAATTGACGGATGATTTTATTTTTTAGGATTGTCTGGAACGTTTGATTTGTTTTGATTAGGATTGTTTGGTTTCTTTGATCTGTTTTGATTAGGATTGTTTGGTTTCTTTGATCTGTTTTGATTAGGATTGTTTGGTTTCTTTGATCTGTTTTGATTAGGATTGTTTGGTTTCTTTGATCTGTTTTGATTAGGATTGTTTGGTTTCTT
>JAOUAY010000097.1 GCA_029860565.1 Candidatus Nitrosopumilus sp. | reverse complement strand
TAGGGAAAGTATCTGAATCAATTTCTAGAATATGATGAGAGTATTTTAGATATTCATTAACTTCTTTTGCAAATAAAATATCATGAGATTCAGGAAATCCAATTGTCAATAATGTAATATCATAGTTCATGTCTGAGCAAATTTTTGAAATTAGTGTACTATCTACACCACCAGAAAAAGCAATGCCAATTTTTTTTACTTTAACAGTTTCAGAAATAGAATTTTTGACGTTATCAAGTAATTTTTTATTCATCTCATCCATTATGTCTTATACTATAGATTCCATAAAGGGTAATGAATCAATCTTTTAATTTAACATCAAATCTAAAACAACATGATACGATTATCACAAATAGACATTGATGAAGAATTGAAGAATCTCTCTGGGTGGAGTGTAATAAATGAAAAACTTCACAAAGAATTTCAATTTAACAGCTTTAATCAAGCTTTTGGTTTTATGACCAGGGCAGCAATGGAGATTGAGAAAATGAATCATCATCCAGAGTGGTTTAACGTATACAACAGAATTACCATAGAATTGACAACTCATGATGCAGGAGGCATTACAAAAAATGATGTCAGTCTAGCCAAAATTCTAAATTCTTTAGTATAATCGCAAATGAAGAATTTTAGGCATGAACATTACAGAATTTATATTATATCCAAAGTCAGATGACTTCACATGGCTTCGAGTCCCACAATTTTAGATTCAGATTTTCGATATATCGATAAGAAAGGGAATTTACTCAAAACCAGAACAGAGTTAACAGTGGCTCAAATGCTTACCTTTCTTGAACAAGAGTACGAATACAATCACAAAATAACATTAAAGAACGGAAATGAGGTTACAGTTGATTTTAAAACAGAAAAAGGATTGATCGAAGTAATTGACACTGATGAAGATATTGAAAAATACAAGCAAATCAAGAAAGACTTTCCTCAAAACAAGGTAATGGCAATAGGACATGCAAAATATGTTGCACAAATTAAAGAATTACAAGATGTTGTATTTTATGATAAAACACCACAAACAGGTTCCATATTTTTAGAAGATGCATCATTCTCATTTGATTATGCTCACATACTTCCGTTAGTTGAAAAATGTTCTATCTTACATGGACATACATCTTCTGTAATGGTAGAGCTTGTCGGACAAATGAAAGACAATTTGCTTTTAGATTTTGGTGAGGCTAAAAAAATCATCAAAGAAGTTGTAAATATATTTGATCATAAATTTTTCATTAACAGAAAATATCTAAAAAAAGAAGACGATTTACATTATCACATTCAGTTTGAAGGACCTAAAGGAATGTTTGAACTACAAGTTCCTAAAAATACAACTTACCTATTAGAGGGAGAAGCAACTGTTGAAAATCTTTCAAGTGAAATTATCAAACTATTAGTACCAAAAATGCCATCAAATGTAGAAGCAGTAGGAGTTTACATCTATGAAGGTTACAACAAGGGATCTCACATTATTTCAAATATTTTAAGATAATTAAGAAATGGATCCTAAAATATCAGAAAAAGCATGGAACCCAGAGTTAGAAAAAGATATTTTAAAACAATGGGAAGAAGGAAAAATTTATGAATTTACACCACAAGAAGATAACTACACTATAGATACTCCACCCCCATATCCATCAGGTAGACCGTGGCACATTGGCGCAGCCGCACATTATTCACAAATTGACATGATTGCACGAACTGCAAGAATGGCTGGAAAAAATGTCTATTTTCCAATAGGAATTGACAGAAATGGACTTCCAGTGGAACTGTACACTGAGAAAAAACACAAAATTAGAATGAGGGAAACAGAAAGAGGTGAATTCCTAAACCTATGTAGAGAAGCATTAGATGATTTAGAAGCTGAAATGATTCTAATCATGAAGAACCTTGGAATCAGCGGAGATTTTGCAAATTACTATAGAACAGATTCAGAGGAATACAGAACACTCACTCAATCAACATTCATTGATTTGTGGAAAAAAGGACAGGTGTATCTAGCAAATAGACCTAACAACTATGATTGGGTATCAGGTACTACTATTGCAGATGCAGAAATTATCTATGAAGATCTGCCCACAAAGCTAGCTTATATAAAATTCAAAATCAAAGACACAGATCGAGAGATAGTTATTGCAAGTACAAGACCAGAGTTACTTTGTGCATGTAGAACCATTATTGTAAATCCTGAAGATGAAAGATACACACAATATATCGGAAAGAAAGTAATTGTTCCAATTACCAATGCAGAAGTTGAATTAAGAACACATCATTCAGCCAAACAAGAATTTGGTTCAGGGGCTGTAATGGTATGTAGTTATGGTGATCAAAATGACGTTGCATTATTTAGAGAACTAGAGTTAGAAGAAATTGTTGCAATTGGATTAGATGGAAGGATGACAAAAGTTGCAGGAGAATATGCAGGGTTAAAACCAAAACAGGCAAGAACAAAAATCATTGAAGATTTAGAAACAAATGGATTTTTAGAAAAAACTGAAGACATTGCACACAGGACACCAGTTTCAGAGAGAAGTAAAACTCCAATTGAAATTATTCCAATGGAGGAGTACTATCTCAAACAAAAAGAAGCAATTGAAAAAATCAAAAATTTAGGTCAAGAAATTACATTTCACCCTACAATGCACAAGCAGATTCTGATGAACTGGTTGGAATCCATCAACATTGACTGGCCAATATCAAGAAGGAGATATTATGGTACTGAAATCCCCATCTGGTACTGCAAAGCCTGTTCAGAGCCCCATGTTCCAGAGCCTGGAAAATATTACAAGCCCTGGATGGAAAAGTGCCCAATTAGTAACTGTACAAAATGTGACTCTACAGAATTTGTTGGTGAAGAACGAACCTTTGACACATGGATGGATTCAAGCGTATCTCCACTTTTCATTAGCAAGTTTAACAGAGACGACGAATTTTTCAAAAAGGTATATCCCACCTCAATCAGACCCCAAGCAAAAGACATTGTAAGAACATGGCTATACTATACCCTTCTGAGATGTGAGCAGATTACAGGACAAAAACCATGGTCTGAGGCATGGATAATGGGGTATGGACTAGATGAAAAGGGAATGAAAATGAGCAAGAGCAAGGGAAATGCAATAGATCCATTGCCGGTGATTGAAAAATCAGGTGCAGATACCTTCAGATTTTGGAGTGCAAGTGAGATTAATCACGGATATGACTTTAGATGCAACGAACAAAAAATAGAGTCAACCAAGAAATTCCTCAGCAAGCTATGGAACGTATCGAGATTCTTGTCTAGTTTCCCAGTCATAAAATCAGGAAAACTTTTTGCATCAGATAAATGGATTTTATCAGAGCTGGGCAACCTAGTCAAGGAATGCAAACGTGGATATGATGAATACAACTTTTTTGTTCCTGCAATTGCAATTAGAGAGTTTACGTGGAATTTGTTTGCAGCTCACTATATTGAAATGGTAAAAGGCAGAGCATATGGAATTAATTTTTCTGATGAGGAAAGAGATGGTGCGATATTTACACTGCACAAGGTATTATCAACGATTTTAAAATTATTGGCACCAATAACACCATTTATCACTGAGCACCTATGGAAAGTTTTGTATTCAGAGAAAAGCATCCACAAAGAAAAACAAGTTGAATCAGAATCATCATATCTTGAAGATTTTACACAGTTTACAAAAGAGATTACAGAGTTTAACTCTAACGTTTGGAACGAAAAGAAAAGTAAAGAGCTGTCACTAAAAGATTCCATTGCAGTGTCTGTTCCAGAGAATTTGTCTGCATTTTCAAAAGACTTTGCAGCAATGCATAACTTGGAATAATTATTATCGATCAAGGGGTTCTTAGAGATCTTGAATGGGTTACGATTAACAAAGATGTCCAGAATTTAGTTAAGCATTAATCTTATCTAACGCATTATAGTTTCTCGACTTTTAGTTTCATTTCATATGAAATAATAAAAAAGAAATTATGATTCATGTTGTTTTGCCATGAATTCTTCAGCAGCTTTGTGCATCTCTTCAGGTAACACGTCTATTTTATGAGTAGCAATTGCCCATGAATGCCCAAATGGATCAAGTACGCTACCAAATCTGTCTCCCCAAAACATATTCATCATTAGCGTTGTTGGTGTAGCTCCTGCCTCTATTGCCTTGTTGTAGACCTTGTCTGCATCTTCTACATACAGGTGAATTGTGGTTGAGGTACCACCTACTGTGATGGGAGAACGAGTACCCATCTGTGGAAATTCATCAGACATCATTACAAAAGAGTCACCAATCTGGATCATAGCATGCATTGTCTTGCCATCTGGCGTAGGCATCTGATAGATTTCCTTTGCACCAAAGGCTTTTTTGTAAAATTCTATTGCCTCTTTGGAGTTGTTTAGAACAATGGATGGAGTTATAGTATGAAATCCATCAGGTATAGATTTTACCATAACTATACTGAATAAAGTATCTTAAAAGATTTTTATCTAATTTCATGTCCTGTGAAATCATTTTATGATTTCATAGTCAATTGATATATTCAACCTACATCAATATCTAATTAGAAAGATTGACATCTGTTAAAATCGTTCTAGATCAAATCAAAAAATCCAAAGTAAAATGGATTAGAATACAATTTTGTAATCCTTTCGGGTTATTACATCAGCTTAGCATTCCATCAGCAGAGATAAATACAAAATCTTTTGTAGATGGTCTTCCATTAGATGGCAGTTCCATAGCAGGATTTACCGATATTGAAAAATCTGATGTTATACTCATTCCTGATCCTTCTACTTTTGCCATTTTACCGGACTATTTTGATACTGATCACCATGACACACCATACATTTCAAAATCTGCTAGAATGTTTGCATTTGTACACAAAGGTTATGATGGAGGACAATTCCCTCTAGATTCCAGATTCATAATACAAAAAGCAGAAAATTTTGCAAAAAAATCAGGATTTGAAAAAAGTTGTTGGGCCGCAGAACTAGAATTTTTCATATTTGATGAAATACTAGATCAAAAAAATAGATCACCTATTATTTCAAAAGAAGCTCCATGGATTTCAAGTAACACCGAAGATAGAATAAATTTTAAAAAA
>JAOUAY010000015.1 GCA_029860565.1 Candidatus Nitrosopumilus sp. | reverse complement strand
GACTGGTACTGGGATTTGTGTTTGCATTTGTCTACCAAATTTTCATTGGTGTTGCAACTTCGCTTTTGTCTTTGCCATTAACTGGCAACATACAGGATCTCATCTCTGGAATAGAGCAGATTAATTCTGGACAAGGATTGTGGTTTATTGCTTGGTGGATAATGTCCACTATCATCATTACCATAATAGCTATCTTGATTGTAAAAAATAAAAAATACATTTATCCATACAAGCACGAAAAGGACATTGACATACCACCAAAGATCACAGCTGTTACTGCAATAGTGATTGGTGCAATCATTTCATTCATGTTCTTTTTAGTTGATTTGATAATTGGCTCTATTGTCAAAATCAATACGTCAACAGATGTTCAGGCAATATACGAATCAGCTGTAAATGGAAATTTTGCCCCCCTTGCAGTCAGCATTATCTTTTCTGTCATAGCAGGATTTGTAATAGTGGGAGTGGTAAGTAAGACCTCCAAAGTAACAGAGCTTACGCGAAATAAGGATTTTATTCATATCGCCAATATTACAAAACTTTTAAACAAAAAACCTGATGATGCAACCACACAATCTGATACCGTGGGACTGCAACCAGGGGCGCTGGTACATGTAGGGGAAAAACTGGTAGAAAAAATCACCTTTGATCAGATCAAATTTGACAAGGCAAAATTCTCACATGACATGAAAGACACAATAGATGAGTGCCTTAATACGCATGACGGAGAATCTACGGTAACCTGGACCAACATAATTGGATTGCATGATGCAGACGTAATCCATAAAATTGGCCAGCATTATTCCTTACACGGTCTTGTGCAGGCTGACATCATGAACACCGAGCTACGCCCAAAAATAGAAAATCATGAGGATTATCTGCAGATAATTCTAAAGCTTCCACACATACTTTCCGAAAATCAACTTTTCATGGAGCAGATTAGCATCATAGTTGGAAAAGACTACATCTTGTCGTTTCAGGAGACAAAGGAAGATATCTTTGATCCCATCAGAGAAAGACTCAAAAATTCTGTAGGAAAGATACGGGAGAAAAAGAGTGACTATTTGGCTTATGCTCTAGTTGATTCAATAATTGACTATTACTATGTGATAATGGAGAAGATTGGGATGCAATCCGAAGAACTTGAGGAAGAATTGATGAATAATCCCACCCCAAAGACCTTGCAAACCATTCACACATTAAAGCGTGAAATGGTGACATTGAGAAAGTCCATCTGGCCGACCAGGGAAGTGATTGACAGGTTTGACAGGATGGAATCTGATCTAATAGAAGAATCCACTCGGACATATCTTCACGACGTATACAACCACACCGTTCAGGTAATGGATAACATTGAAGGGCTAAGGGAAATGATAGGTGGAATGCTTGATACCTATCTCTCAAGCATTGGCAATAAAATGAATGAGGTCATGAAGACCCTCACCATCATAGCTAGCATATTTATTCCAATTACATTCCTAGCTGGAATCTACGGGACTAACTTTTCTTATGTTCCAGAGCTGGAATGGGATGGTAGCTACTTTGTCATGATTGGAGTTATGGGCATAATTGTATTGGTGATGTTATTGTGGTTCAGAAATAAAAAGTGGTTATAAATTGACAAACCAAATCTTGCAAAGAGCATATGAAATCCTTGAAGGAACAACTAATGATAGAATTACAAAAGGCTTTCAGATTTTTATCATAACTTTAATTGCAGTAAATGTCCTTGTTGTAATAATCGAAACAGAAGAATCCGTTCTAGATGAATACGGTTATTTGTTTACACCGTTTGAAGTTTTCTCAATTGTTGTTTTCACTGCCGAGTATGCAGGAAGAATCATTGTTTGTAAACTAAATCCCAAATACCAGAATTCAAAATATGCTAGAGTCAGAATATTGTTCACTCCAATGATGTTAGTTGATTTGGCTGCAATATTGCCGTTCTTCCTGCCCTTTGTGGTGACTGATGTAAGGTTCATAAGAATAATCCGACTCTTGAGATTGTTTAGATTATTCAAACTTGCTCGATATTCAGATCCTATGCAAACACTTGGCGAGGTGTTCAAATCAAAAGCAGGTGATTTGGCAGTTGCATTTTTTATTCTGTTTATAGTGTTAATTTTTGCATCCAGTCTAATGTATCACGCAGAGCATGAAGCACAGCCAGAAGTATTCTCAAGTATCCCTGCATCTATGTGGTGGGGTGTGATTACCCTTACCACGATTGGGTATGGAGATACTTACCCAGTAACAGTAATGGGGAAAATTGTTGCTGGAGGCGTTGCTGTTCTTGGAATTGCAGTTTATGCTATTCCAACTGGCATCATGGCATCTGCATTTACAGAAGAATTACGCAAGAAAAGACAAAAAAATGCCAAACATTGTCCGCATTGTGGAGAGGAAATCTAGGGTGAATATTATTGGATATTGAGAAGATTGAAAATTCATTCAGGTCAACTCTGGACAAGAAATGCTCTGTTGCAAAAAAGGGAATGGTTGCAACTGCATTTCCTGATGCCACAAAGGTAGGTGTTGAAATGCTCAAAAAAGGAGGTAATGCCATTGATGCTGCCTGTGCCTCTGCATTGGCCTTAGGCGTATGTGAACCACAAGCTTCAGGAATAGGTGGACAATCTATGGCAATTATTCATGTTAATGGAAAAACTTTGGCAGTCGATGGATCTAGCAGGGCTCCATCTCTTGCACATATTTCATTTTTTCAAAAAAAATCTCTTAGCCGCCTTGGATACAAGGCAAGCACAGTGCCAAGTACCGTGGCAACTCTGGGATACCTAAATGAAAGATATGGCAGATTGGATTGGTCTACCATTGTAAAACCCTCTATTCGTATTGCAAAGCGAGGATATAGAATTACCAAGCTGCAACATGAATTGCAAGAAAAACATCTTGAAAACTTTTTCAAAGTCAAGTCAAAATCTGGTGCAAAATATTTTCTAAAAGATGGCGAGGTACCTTATGAAACCGGAGATCTTTTTGTTCAAGATGATTTGGCTAACACTCTTGAACAGCTAGCAGCATATGGATTTCATTCGTTTTATCATGGATTAATTTCAACCTTGATTGATAAAGATATGAAACTCAACAATGGATTTTTGAGAAAAGAAGATCTTGCATTTATTCCGCTCCCAATAGAAAGAAAAGTGATCAGCAGAAGATATCGCGGAATTCGTGTGTATACTGTACCTCCTCCTGCAGCTGGTCCTACAATGTTACTAGTACTAATGATGCTTAGCAATCTTCCATCTAAATTTCTCACTAGAACTCCCAAGTCTTATCATTTTGTGTCTGAAACTCATCGTAAAGCATTGCTGTACAGAGAACAACGAAGGTTTAATCCAAGAACCTATCATCAAATTAATGAAAAAATTCATCTTAGCAGAGGTTTTGCAAAAACTCTCTCAAAATCTATTGGTGATACTGTTGATCCAGAACTTCCATTAAGAGATTCAATGGATACTGAAGATACCACTCATCTTTCTGTAATGGATAAAGAAGGAAATGCTATAGGTATTACACAATCAATTGAACTGGTTTATGGCTCAAAAGCTGCAGCTGATGGATTGGGATTTTTGTATAACAATTACATGTCTGCATATGAATTTGAGAATCCAAACCATCCTTACTATTTACGTCCAAATGCTATACCTTGGACATCTGTATGTCCATCCATAGTATTTTACAATCATGAGCCATGGATAGTGATGGGCACCCCTGGTAGTGCACGAATATTTTCAACACTGAGTCATTTTATTTCCAGAATCATTGATCATAACAATTCAATTGATAAGGCTATGGAAAAACCTCGGATTCATTGTGCAGTAGATGGAAAAATTAGTTTAGAGGCAGACGAGTCCCTTGTTGAAATAATCAAACATTTAAAAAAAATGGGATACAAAATAGACATCAAGGAAAGATATTCGTTCTTTTTGGGTGCAATACATGCGGTAATGAAATGTCAAACGAATGAGGGATTTCAAGGAATCGCAGAAGTTCGTCGTGATGGAACTGCAGAGGGATTGAATTGAGCAAATTACCGATTCTATTATCCATTCCCCATGGTGGAACAAGAAAACCTGCAGAACTTGAGGGACATCTGTCAATAACAAACAAGGACTTGTTTGATGATTCTGATCCTTTTGTGATGGAACTTTATGATTTAGGTGATAAAGTTCAACGTGTAATTAAAACAGATATTGCAAGAGCCTTTGTTGATCTTAATCGTTCTTTACAAGACATGCCGCCAGATAATCCTGACGGATTAATTAAGAGTAAGACCTGTTATGACAAACCAATCTATGCAAATGGAAAAGAGCCAGATGATTCACTCAAAACAATGCTTATTGAATTGTATTACAAACCATACCATCAAGCAATTCAAGAAAGTATTGATGAGTTAGATTTACAATTATGTTTAGATTGCCATTCTATGGCCTCTACTGCTCCCTATTTTTCTCCAGATAAAACACAATCAAAAAGACCAATGTTCTGTATATCTAATAATGATGGGCAAACATCCTCACAAGAAATGATTGAATTGTTATCTAATTCTATATCTGAAGCTTATTCTGTTGATAGAAATGAAATATCTCTAAATGATCCGTTTCATGGGGGGCACATAATCAAAACATATGGAAACAATCCAGTTCCATGGATACAGGTTGAAATGAATCGAGACTTGTATTTATCCAAAGAATGGTTTGATCATGAAACGCTACAAATTGACAAGGAAAGATTACAGGTATTGAATCAGATGTTTGAAAATATGTTAACCAAATTCTGTAGCGACTGCTTTAAGGGAAGATAGTTCTTGGTAGCATTTTTGAACAAACGTGGTTTGATTCATTCTATTTTGGTTGATGGTGATTAGTTGGCAGGAGTAGCAGTTACAGAATTTCTGGCATTACTTGCTTTGCTACTGGGTGGCGGCATGATTGGCGCAGGAATCATGAAGAAGATAAAATTTCCCACCATCATCGGGTTCATCATAATTGGTATGATTGCAGGGCCGTATGGATTGGGAATTGTGGATGATGTTGAACTGATCAATCTGCTTGCAGAACTTGGAATCATAATCCTGCTTTTCGTGGTAGGTCTGGAATTTAGTCTTCAAAAGCTCAGAAAGGCAGGAATCAAACCAATCATTGTAGGTATGTCCGAACTGTCAATAATGTTCTTTTTGGCATATGTTGGAGCATTCTCATTTGGTTGGTCCCACATAGAGGCACTATACCTTGCAGGAATCTTGTCAATCAGCAGTACCGCCATATCGCTCAGGCTGATGCGTGATCTGAAACTGGTCAAGACAAAGGAATTCAACACGATAATCACCATCCTGATTGTCGAGGATCTTGCTGCCGTCTTACTGCTTGTAATCCTGGGCAATGCTTCGGCAGGTGAAGGAATAGAGATTGCAGATGTGGGAATTTTGATACTTCAAAGTCTTGCCTTTTTCGTAGTTGCGCTAGCGGCAGGGATAAAGCTGATTCCAAAACTCTTGGAAAAGATTCAGGGATTAGACATTCCAGAGGGTCCATTCATAACAGCGCTTGCGTTGGGATTCGGTCTGGCAGTACTTGCACATTTTCTTGGGCAGAGCTCTGCAATCGGGGCATTCATCATGGGAATGATCATTGCATCATCAAAGCATTCAGAGGCAATAATTCAAAAAGTATTGCCATTGCGAGACTTTTTTGGAGTGATATTTTTTGTGTCAATCGGAATGCTGGTAAACATCACTGCAATTCCAGCAGTTGCCTTGATCTCAATCCCAATCATAGTTTTGGCAGTAGTCGGAAAGTTCGTTGGGAATTTTTTTGGTGCTGCCATGTCGGGCCACGATATGACGGGAGCATCAACAGTCGGTTCGGTAATGGTCCCAAGAGGAGAATTTTCGTTTATCATAGCAAAGCAAGCAGTAGACAGTGGCGCAGTAAGAGATTCCCTGTATCCTATGACAATGCTTGTCACGTTGGCCACCATGCTTTGCATGCCATTGTTGCTAAAGATACTTCCGACCTTGGCAGACAAAAGCAGTTCAATTCCGCTAAAAGTGATAAATCCAATATTCATAGTTGGAAGATTCTTCAATCAACTGATGCAGTCATCTGATGACGACGCCAGACTAAACAAAATGCTAAGAATTCATGGCCCGAAACTGTTCATAAACGTGATAATAGTTATTGCGATTCTTGCAATTATAGAATACTTTGGAGGGGACATAGTTCACCTTATGTCTGATATGGGCATTCCTCTTTTGATAGAACCTGAATTATTGCTGACAATTATCAGCATAATTTTGATTGCCTATCCAATCATCGCACTGTTTGGAAAGATTGAGAAAGTCGTTACAAATATCTCAGACATTATATCTACAAAGCTTTTGCCAGGAGATACCAGTGAGATAGAACGCAAGCCGCTCCACAGACTAGTAAGAAACATCTTCTTTGTGGCCGCTGTCTTGATAATCGTTGCACTTGTTGAGCCATACATTACAGAAATATCAGAAATAGAGTTCCTGTCATTGATCATTTCAATCATAGGGTTTGCAATAGCTATAATCTTGATTGCAGACAGTGTCTTTGTGTTTCAGAAAATATCTCATGGTCATATAATGGAGAGTCTTCTAAAGGAAGATGAAAAAACTGAAGGAGATGAAACTCCTGAATAGTGAAATTGCTACATCGGACACATTGAACAAAAAAGAGAATGTAGGATACACTACAAAAATAATTGTTTTGAAACCACAGATAACTAAAGATGAAATTGAGGGATTAGTTGAAAAGAAAAGAAAAGAAAAAAAACTAACTACTTCAAATATCTCTTAAGAAAACAAGATGAATCAGGCGTACATTTACATTCAATTTATGAGACCAGATAAGTCGAACCAAGAAAGAAGATAGAAATTATGCGCATTGACACAGTAATGAAGAAGGGAATTTAATTATGGACGCCAATACGATGTACAATGCTGTAATATCAATTATTATCTCATCAGTAGTTTTTGGGGATTGTAAAATATCTCATGTCTAGCAAGCTGGCAAATCTGAAGGGAACTCAAAAACTCCTTGGATTAATCTCCATCATCATTATTGGATTAGAGTTGACATTTCTTGGTGTATTATTTGATTTGTTTACCATAGCTGCAAGCGTAATTGCTTCAGTTGGAGTAGCATTTGCATTGGTATCCTTTGCATTGCAAAATCACCTGAAAAACATAGTTTCTGGAATCGGCCTTTATCTGAACAAGAAAATTGACATAGGAGACACCGTAGAAATAGATGGCAAAAAGGGAAAGATAATCGAATTCCATATTATGAAAACTGTTGCTGTTACTGATGATGAAAGATTCATGAATATTCCAAATCTAAAATTCAATGAGTCAGTCACTTTAATTTCTCATGACAAAAGCACAAAAAAGTGATCCTGTCATTACGATAAAAAGTGGTTTTTGTTGATCATTTTGGTATAAAATCTTACTTTTGAAGGGATATTTTGATATGAATATTGAATGCAAAAACTGTGGAAAAGGATTTGATCTTTTTACAAGCGAGTTTTGCTGCAAGGAATGTGCAGAAGAGTATTTCATGCGCCCCTGATGCCAAACATTGCCTCATCTAAAATTATCGTAAAGAAAAATTTTGATCATATTTGGCATGTTCCACTACATATCAAAAACAAATGAAAAAATTGCAATAAGAGAACAGTTTAAGAGTTTAATCAACATAATTCTTGCATGAAATTTCTAAAAAAACTCAGGGCCAAAGATGCTGCAAAAAGAGGCCGTGCAAAGGTCAAAAAAGAATAGTCTTCACATATTGTGTAAACGGTGATTTAATTGGATGATAAACAGATTCAAGAAATAATTGATTTTGTCAATACAAAATATGATACAGAGGTTCCAAGACCCGTAAAGTTTGTGGTAAAAAGAAAAGCAAAGAAGATAGAGAAACTAGATCTGAATGACTTTCCAGAATCCTTTAGGAAATGCACCATTGAGGAATTGATCTTGATTCTAAAAGATGCACATGACAAAAAATTACTAAAATTCTAAGTAAAACAAAATATAGTTTTATCAAAAAATTCTGATGAAATTGTGATAGTAAAACACAAACAAAAAAGAAACTAAATCTTAGATAAAATTTCTTTTTTCTTTGCTTGGAACTCCTTTTCTTTGATCAATTTTTTCTTTTTTAATCCTCCCAGTTTTTCAATCAATTCTAAGTGTTCAAGTGATGTGGTTTGTAATCTCTTTCCTGTTTTGATGCCTTTTTTTACTCCTAATTTTGTACTTTTTTTTAATTTCGAGCCCAAAATACCACTTTTTTTGATTACATCTTCACTTACTTTGTATCCTTTTTTTGCTGCTTGTTTGAATATTTCTTCAGATTTTTGTCGAGTTGCGTCATCTAAAACCTTGCATTTTTTTGCCATCTTGACAAACTCTTGAGATTTTTTACGAGTAAGACGGGCCTGATACTTTAGTTTTTTAATAATCTCTTCTTTGGGCTTATGTTTGAATCTGTGAGAATATTCTTCAATGATTAATACTGGAAAAGGAGAAAATTCTACATCCAGATAGTATTTGATAATAGTTTCATCAGGTAATGTTTTGAGGTACTCTTTGATGGATTTGTCTGACTTTAATTCCATATTGTTAGTTCAGCATATTATGATAAAAAGATTCAAGACTAATTTCTAGACCATATCATCAGAAGAATATCTGAAAAATTTACATGGCCATAAGAATGAAAATTACAAGTGCAACTGCTATTCCCAAATAGACTATTTTTTTGCGTGACAAAATCCGATTTATAGTACTTTGAGATTCATTCCATCGATTCTTAAGGTTTCTACTTTGTTCTTAGAATCTACACATCTTACTTCATAAACGGGAACATAGATCTGCTCCAATCTATCAATGGTGATTTTTTCTTTAATCTTTCTAATTCCCTCATCCATATTTCCCTCTTGTAATAATTTGATGAGTCCATCTACAGCTTGCTCTTCAGTTAATGAAGAGGGTCTTAGATACATTTCATTATTTTTTAGGATTTCTTCTGGGAAGTTTTCCACGTTTCGAGAATCAATCTTATAGTCAAACTTTATTTCACTTCCTGTACTGTTAAACACAATTTCATCTTCAATGTCTAACTCAACATGCTCTTCTACTGGAATCTCTACTTTGTTTGCATTGTCTCCAGCTTTCATAGAGGCACGAATTTTACCCCATTTTCCCTTTTCTGTTCTAACAGGAAATTTTCCACTGCCTATAATGACCTCTTTGACTTCTGGACTTGTAACAAATTCGTAAACTGTTCTTCTAAAATATTCACTATAATAATTTCCCTTTACTATCCAATAGGGCTCATAAAATAATTCGATTGACGAGATTGAAACATCCTCTGCTTTTGGTCTGTTAAATACAGTACCATACAAGCTTGTTTTCTTTTTGTCAGCTACATTTTGAACTTGTTGTTCTGAAACCATTGCCTTAAAGACCGTAGTTTTTTTTGGTTCTATTTTTTGTTCCATGAGTAGATTATTTAATGATGTGAAATCATTTTTAAATTTTAAGATATATGTTTATAGGAAATAGCACATAATTATACAACATTGGTACAACGTAAAAAAAGCAAAAAGAAAGGAGATTTTTTTGAAAAACTCAAAAGCAAGGCTACAGAGGCAAAAGAAACTGGTTCTGCATTTGGAAAAACAGCCATGGAGAAAGGAGAAGTAGTTGGCAGACAATTAGCCGACAAAGGCAAAGAAGGGCTGGACAAGGGAAAAGAATTTGCTCAAACTGCAACCACTTCTAATCAAGATGTAATTGATTTAATTGAAAAATTAGGTGCTCTAAAAAAATCAGGACTCTTAACTGATAAAGAGTTTCAGGAAAAAAAGACAGAGTTATTAGCAAAGATCTGATTTATCTATGAATTTTTGATTTTTTACAATAATTAATTTTATAACACAACCCATACACTTGGATTTGTATGTCAAACAAACTGCAACGGTCCGACGTAAGTTTTAAGATTTTATGGGTATCTGTTGGAGTTTTTGCGATAAGTGGAGTACTGCCATGGTTTGTCGTGCAATTCCCAATAGGTAATCTGAAAATATCCATATTAGATCTTATGATCTATTTTATGGACAATCAGGGAATTACAGTCGACTTTTACTCTGCTGTTCTTTATGAGATCATTTTGATAGGGTGGATCTTTAACTTGTCATTTTTTGTAGTATCTGCATTGCTCAAAAAAACTACTTTAATTCTTATTATGTCTACTCTAACAATAGTCTCTGGATTAATTTGGGTTTTTATTGTGCCTCATCTCAGAATTCAAATGATATTTCTTAGTCTTTCAAACCAACCAATAGGAACCGATCAAACTATGGGTTCTGGCGAAATTACGGCAATTGTTGCAGGAGGAATGGCACTATACACCTTCATAAGATTAAAACTCTAAGATTAATTGAAAAGATCTGAAAATTAAATCCTATCTAGGATTTGCTTTTTCTTTGATTCAAATTCTTCTTCTGAAATAATTCCTAACTCTTTCATTTTTGCAAGATCTCCTAACATCTCAATACTGGTTTTACCATATTGAGTTCCTTTTCTAATGGTGCCAATGAATTTCTCAAAAACTCCCAAGGATGTTTCTTGAATTTTTTTCAATCTTGTAGGATTTTCTTTTCCTTTGGATGTGTTAATTTTTGCAACTTCAGATGTTTTCTTTACAATATCTTGAATTGTACTATTGGACTTGGCCTTACCAATCCCAATTTTTGTAGCTTCATCAATCTTTGATGTAGTCATTCTCCCTAATTCCATACCATTATTTGCCAATTCACTTGTCTTGTTCATGATTTTCTCTAAAATATTATCTTTTGATGATTTTGTTCTTTTTTTGGCAGAGGATGTTATTTTTTCTATTTTTTCAATCGACGTTCCTGTTTTTTTAGTATTCAAGATAGATAATATCTCTAAATTTGATTCTATTTAACATATTTGTGTGCATGAAAGATTTAAACAAAAATCAACCTCAGCTAGATTGAACTTGAGCAAGAAAATTATCGCAGTTACTCTATTCATTGGCATGATGATTGGTGGTTCAGGGATGTTCGTGCTTTTTCAGAATTTTCTAATATTTGAAAATGAAAATGAAATTAGTCTGGATGCTTTTATAAAATTTGAAGAAAACCCCAAAGAAAAAATTCCCACAACCCTGATTACAAATGAACTAAAGTACACCCTTCTTGAAGTTAATACATTAGATTTTGGCATTAATGGAGAAAAACCATTGGAGGGAGGTATTTTCATTATTGTAGAACTTGAGATTGAAAACTTGCAAAAAGAAGAGGCGCTAATTTATGGAACAAATTGGTTTGTAAAAGATTCGGAAGGCAGGATATTCAAAGCTAAAACACACAATGCAGCACCTGAGGATTCTGAAAAAAAATTCAGTATTGTGATTCCTCCAAGTTTTAAAGTAACAAAAAAAATTGGGTTTGAGATTCCATCTAACCCTCAATCATCGATGGAATTATTTGTTGCAGATAAACCTGGTGATGCCCAACCAATATTATTTGGAAAAATTATTTGATAATTTTTTTAATTAAATGTGTACAGGATTAAGTGTATAAACATGACAAGAACTGAACAACTGAATTTCTAACACTTCTCACATACTGTCTCAAAAGATTTCTCAGGCAATACGAGGAATCTCCTGAAGAATAGCATTTATGACATAATCCTGTTGAATCTGACAAAAAGAAGATGCAAGCAATCTAAGATTTTACGGTGATTTTATCTCCAACACCCACAATGTTGCCTGAAAGTATCATTCTGGACTTGAAACCTAACTTTACCTCTAGTGATTCTAGCTTATTTGTCTCTGAATTGAGATTTATCTTGATTACCTTGCCCATGTTTTTTCCTTCTGTGTCTACAACTTTGTCATGGGGCTTTATCGGGATGGAATTCAGATGCAGGCCTGACTCATTTATTTTCTTAAAATATCCTCTTGAGATGAAATATTCCTTGGCAAGTCTCTTTTTTGCCATTATTCCAGACACTGCAAATGTCTGCGGGTCGATATGCAATGATTGTATTTTGCCGCAATCCTGACCTTTGTTGTCAAAAACAGATTTACCTATGAACTGCTTTGGGGTCCAGTATTTTGAAAATCCTTCATGTGGCTGCGTCATATTTGCATCTCAATTATGAAATTTCTCTTGCACATTTTGGAGAACAGCAGACTCGATACAAATCATGAAACTCATTACCACAATGCTTACACATTCTAATTACGTCCATAAAGTGTAATGCCGAATTTTATTTTTCAGGATCTGAATCAATCAAAGTTGACATTTGCTATGCTAAACTACAGCAGCAGGTAAAAAGAATATGGATAGATAAATTACAATTGCTCTTGTTCATCAGACAAAAAAGTGCACGCTTATTTGACAATGGACATTATTTTAGTTTCTACACTTATCACAGACTGCCTCAAAGGTTTCCTCGTCCAGCACGATACTCACGTTTGACGAGTAACATTTTGAACACATTCCGTTCATGAAGATTCTCCTTTGCATTCATCGCAGATTAAAAGAGTGGCCTCCGTACCCTCTCTAAAAACCTCGACGTATGACACATATTTTTTGTCGTTCCCACAATTGTTGCATATTCCCATCATAGAATATACCATTACTTTTTGAGGAATTAGAATAACACAGATCAAAAGTTATTTCTATCTGGGTTAATGATTTTTAATCTTTGAAACTATCTGCTTTTTTTGAAAAGAAATGACATGATACGAGAGTTCTTCGGGTTTATCTTAGATTTGGTTACAGGCAACTGACTGCCAATAATCCTTTTTCTAGATTTTTCATGCATTGTCAAACATCTTTTTCTTCATCTATGGTTCCACCTTGCCCATACAATACGTGCATGGTGTACGTGTCAGTGACATCTGGATGGTTTCGCAGTCTCTTGATGAGATCATCTATGAATTGAGGTTCATATGTCAAGACTTTTAGAAAGATGTCATGTTTTCCCCAGATTCCGTTGATTTCATTTACTTCTGGAATTTCTTTGAATTCTGAAATGATTTTGGCTTCACTTCCAGTGTTGCATTTGATGAGAATGTATGCTTGCACACACTAAATCCTTTTCAAAGCAGATAAAGATGATGAAAATTCAATGCGGTTATTTTTGATTGGAATCTTGCCCAATCAAAACAATGATTGGGTTTTGTATTGGCGGTCTAGTATTGTACACCAATGCAGTTTTTCTAGAGCATTTTATTTGCGTCTCTTATGACTTCCAAATTAATCACATCCACAGTCTCATCCAACGGAAAGAAGACTACTGATGACCTTGGTAAAAGCATCAGAAAATTGCACGCTGATTATGACAGACAGCTAAAGAATGCAAAGACCAGGGGAAAACTACGTCAAGTGTTTCAAAAGCACAAACGTGATCATCAAAATCTTTTGAAAAAGCATCTCAAGCAAGAAGAGATGACACTCAAGAAACTGGGAAAGATACTGGATCAAGAAAATTAGTCCTTAATTGTAAATTATTTTTTAATTTTTTAGTTTTCAAAATTCCACATACATGTAAACTCAAACACCAGTGTTTTCATCTTTGGTAAGTTCAAGATAGACTTTGTCTCCTACAGAAAGATTCATCTCCTTGTATTCGTGCATGTCAATCTTTAGTGAGGTGCCACTTCCCCCTCCTGACATCATTCCGCCAGCACCTGAAAGCATCTTGTTTAGATTCTTTACCATGTCTTGCATTTTGGCAGGGTCCATCATTTTTGAAGGATCAAACTGGGATTGAGGTTTGTTTCCTTCTTTAAGATCTTTTGAAGATGTCAATGAGATTATTACGTAAGGTGCGCCATCAGGGGACGCATCGATTCTTTTTATTACAAATTCCTTGCGCATGCGATAAACTTGGAAGGATGTGCTTATAATTGATTTTTTTATTACACGGGGGTCAAATAATACTGTATAACTATATCCCCATACAGGTTGTGCTCCCAATTGAATTTGAACCAACATGATCGAGATAACTTTTCACCATGATCGACATAAACATCCACTTCCACTCTTCAAATTAAAATTGCATTTTTTACTGTCATGGGGTGCTCTGACATTTGTCAACAATACAAGGCAACAAGGTCATTTGGCGGGTCAAGATATGCCAACGGACAAAAATATTGCAAGACCTGCGGGCTGTTTATGAATGTGGATGGCGTGAGATGTCCTTGCTGCGGTCTTCAGATGAAAAATAACACGAGACATCTGCAATACAAGCTTGAGATCAAGCGGATTTAGTAACGAGATTGAATCTCATTACTTTGAGCCCAAACTTTCTTGTCAATTTCGTCGTTTGGCACTGCTTAACAAAAATTTGACATTTTATCTGTCTATGATGACAATTGTTGTGTTGTTTAATATATGGAATAGTATAACTTCTAAGATTGTGCGTATACTTTACACATATTTCATTTTTCAGTAGTGAATTGATTTGTCAGATGTAAAGTTATTAATCTAAATATCTCATTCTACAATATTCAACATGGGAAAAGACTTGATGCAATATGCCGGAAAGATTTGATTAATTTTGAAACTGAATATTTTTCTAACCTCTAAAACTTGTTAAAATTATGGCAATTGAGAAATGGCTTGCAATAACTAGTGTTGCTTTGTTTGCAATATTTGCAGGAGACATGATCTCAGTTTACAACTTTATGGTTAACATTCCTGATGATTCTCCGTATTTGCAGGCATTTGAGTCAAATCCAAAAATCCTTCAGTTCATTTCTATCGGTGTTGCATCAGCTGGGATTTTAGCGGCAGTTGCATTCATCATGTCAAAACAATACGGTTCAAAACCAATTGGCAGGATGATTATGTTTGTAATCTACAAGTATATTTTGAGATGCTAGTTTCTGATTAGAAATCATATATAACATGCAACAGAATTATGAGCAATTTTTATTTATGATCTTTACCATATTACTATCTCATGACGAGAAACATAATTGCTCATTTAGAATTCTGTATAACCCATAATACCCTCAGAATATCTTCAAAAAAAACCTGAATCCACACAAGGACAGGAGGGAATAGTTGAATTGTCTGGCAAGAAGACATACCAATTAAACATACGGCTGGATCATGAAAATTTCACTTTATTAAAACAAATTTCAAAGGATGCAAAACAAAGCCCAAGTACGGTAGGCTCACAAATCATATCACAATGGATGGAGTTTTACTATTATAAGATACACCGAGGAGATGTTATTTTTTCAAAGCAGGTACTAAAAAAGATTATAGGCATTTTGAACAAATCAGATATTGACAAGATTTCTGAATTTATGGCAAAGCACATGATAAAGGAGATGAGACTACAGGAGGTAGATGTAACATATGCTATTTTGTCTGACCGTATCCTAAAATGGAACAAGGGAAATAGC
>JAOUAY010000014.1 GCA_029860565.1 Candidatus Nitrosopumilus sp. | reverse complement strand
TCACTGTGTACTTCGTTTTTCTTTTTATTGAATTTGTTGTATCCTTCTTGGTTGTATCCTTCTTTGTCGTAACCTAGGTGATCATATCCTAGTCCATCATACCCGTTACTATCATACCCGTCTTCATCATACCCGTTACTATCATACCCGTTACTATCATACCCGTTACTATCATACCCGTCTTCATCATACCCGTTACTATCATACCCGTTACTATCATACCCGTCTTTGTCGCATCCTTTTTTGTCATAACCGTCTAGATCATACCCGTCTTCGTTAAACCCGTTTTTGTTAAACCCATTTTCATCATACCCGTTTTTGTCGTATCCTTTTTTGTTATATCCATCTTCGTCATACCCTTTTTTGTTATATCCATCTTTATCAAAAGCACTTTTTGTATCGATGTGAATTCCATCTATAGAAAAACCCCGATTGTCATACCCGTCTTTGTCATATCCTTTTTTATCATAACCATTTTTGTTATACCCATCTTTATTGTAACCCTTGAAATCAAATCCATCTTCATCATACCCGTCTTTGTATCCTTTTTTGTCGTATCCTTTTTTGTCATATCCTTTTTTGTTAAACCCATTTTTGTTATATCCATCCTTATCATAACCATTTTTGTTATATCCATCCTTATCATAACCATTTTTGTCGTATCCTTTTTTATCATATCCTTTTTTGTCATAACCGTCTAGGTCATATCCATGCTTGTCAAACGTACGACTAAATCTATCCAACAAACCCATAACAGAATTTCATGAATTCAATTCAGATAAGCATTTTCATGTCTATCTGCATCCTTTTTATCCCCAAGATGGTGGGTGAGTCCCCATGGAGTTGAACCAAAATTATTTTCAAAACTTAAGCATTACGAGAAGCGTCGGATTTCTACTCACAAACTGGGGGATTTCTATTTTTAGACTTTATCGATAAATTCGTTAACACCCGGTGGTTCTGGTGCCAGTCCTTTTCTTTTTCTAATATCAGCCACCCCTGCAGCTAAGAGGGATTTTGGGACTTCAGTCCATTCCTTAAAGGATGTGTTCCATGTTGCACGTCCTGCAGTTTGCCCTCTCATGGCTTCAGATAAAGTAAATGTTTCAGAAGCTGGAATCTCACCGATGACAATACTTGATGCACCTTTTTGTGACATGTCAAGTACTTTACCACGTTTACCAGAAAGAATTGTTGCAACATTTCCAACCAAATCAGTTGGAACACGAACTTCAATTGCTAAAGTTGGCTCCAAAACAGCGGTACCTGCAGTTAGTAATGCACCCATACATGCACGACGTGAAGCAGGGCCTAATTGAGACAAACCTCTGTGTGCAGTATCTTCGTGAGGTACAAAGTGAGTAAAAATGAACTTACAGTCTCTCATCTGTTCCTTACAAAGAGGGCCTTCTTTCATTACTTCCTCAAATCCGGAATTAATAGAATCAGTTGACTCTTGAACAAACTGAACACCCTTTGTTCCGTTAATCAAAACATTTCCACGTGAATCAAACTTCATGACTCTCTTAATTGTATCAGTGTCCCATCCAGCGCCTTTAAGTAAATCTGAAACCACTTTCTTATCTTTCAAATCACTGATTTCACCAGTCCTTAGCATATGTGCAATTTCTGGCTCTAGTGGCTCTACTTTCATGAAAATCTTATTGTGTCTGTTTGGTGATTTTGCCATGATTGGTTCACATCCGCCCTTTACAGTTTCTCTATAGTTAATCAAAGGTTCTGAGGTTATAATATCACATTTGGCATCTTGAATTCTGTGTACTGCAACATCCAAGTGTAGCACACCCATACCGGCAACAATTGTCTCACCACTTTCTTCATCAATTTTTACAACTAGATTAGGATCCTCAATTGTAAGTTGTTTTAAAATATCCACCAGTTTAGGTAAATCTTTAGGATGTTTTGGCTCGATTGCAATTTGAACTACAGGTTCTGAAACATATTTGACACCCTCAAACATAGGAATTCCTTTAACAGAAGACAAAGTATTTCCTGCCCTACACTCAGTTAATCCCAGCAATGCAGGAATATTTCCAGCCCCAAGTTCGCCTACTTGTTCTCTTTGGTTACCCATAAAGAAATTTACAGATTGAACTCTTCCTTCTCTTTTCTCATCTATGATATGGAGGGTTTGGCCATCTTTGATAGTTCCAGAAAATAATCTTCCAATTGCGACAGGACCTGCTGCAGGATCTAACACCATATTTACAACCATCATAATTGTTGGGCCATCATCATCACCTGCGAGTAAAGCCTTACCAATGTCTGATTCCAAATCACCTTTCCAAATTTGTGGAATTCTGTATTTGATTGCCTCATTAGGTGCAGGATGATGTTTTACAACCATTCCAAGTACTGCATCAGCTAGTGGTGCTTTCTCTACAAGGTCTGCAACTTTTTCATCATTATACGCATCAATTACATCTTTGAATGTGATTCCTCTTTCTTTCATTAAATCAGTGTTAATTGCCCATCGATCTTTGGCAGATCCAAAAGTTACACTTGCATCTTGAATAGATACTTTCCATTTTTCTTTGTATTCTTGTTCTGCATATGTGTCAACTAGTTGATTAAAATTTGAAACTACTTCTGCTAATTGTGCTTGCATTTTTTCTGGAGTTAACCTAAGTTCTTTGATAAGTCTGTCCACTTTGTTGATAAACAACACTGGTTTTACTCTCTCTTCAAGGGCCATTCTAGTTACAGTTTCAGTCTGAGTCATTATACCTTCAACTGCATCACATACTACTACTGCACCGTCAATTGCCCTAAGGCTTCGAATTACCCTTCCACTGAAATCTACGTGTCCCGGAGTATCAATCATATTAATGACGTATTCTTGATCTTTTTGAGAAAAGAGCAAAGTCACGTTTGCTTGGTAAATTGTAATTCCTCTTTCTTGCTCTTCTTTGTCAAAGTCCATTGCAAGTGCTTTTCCAGCAGCTGAGGGTGCAATAATTCCAGAATATGCCAAAAGACTGTCACTCATTGTAGTCTTTCCATGATCAACGTGAGCAATAACACCAAAGTTACGAATATTTGCCTTGTTTTTGATGATTTTCATAACCTCTGCAGTTGACTTGAATTTTGCCATATTCGCAAAACTTTGTTTTCAGGTATTAAACCTTAGCCTTACAAAAGATCAGTAAATCATTTGATTAGAGATCTTGCGAATCTCTTTTGCGATAACAAAATAACACTCTTTCTTTCTTTTCTTTTTAGCTTCATAAAGTGGAACCAGCTGAGAAAAAAAAGTGCAATAGATCATCTGAGATAATTTCTCAGAAGGGAGGTCAGGATGAATTACATTAATGCCAATTTTTTTAAGATTCTTTCTTAATTGTTTCGTGTGGGAATTTTGCTCATCAAGGATTATTACAGTATCTCCTTTTTTAACAGAAAATAATTCCATGTGCGAGAATTGTTCAATCCTAGAATAGTGCACATCATAACCTAGAATTTCATAAAACTTTGCAGCACAATACATTGCTAATGGAAATGTGTAAAAATTTCCTAAAACAAAAATCCTCTTTGATATTTTGGCTTTTTTTGCAAAGGAGTCAGCTTTTGCAAATAATGTAACTTTTGGAATTTGAATATTCTTCACCAAAGAAATACAAGTTAATGCACTTTCTAAAAATGAGATACTACCTGCAGTAAATATGCCACTATCTGGAGAAACAAGTGGAATTATCCTGTCAGATTCATTGGCCAGCCTACTTTGAGGCTTGGATGTTATGGCAATGGCTTTTTTTGCAATTCTTGCAACCTTGATGTTTGTAATGGTATTTCCAGAAATTGAAACAAAGTAAACATGTTTTGATTTTACCAATTCTTTATTTCTATACAGATCTAGTGGATCCATTGCTTTTACCATACCACCAGAAAAGGATTCAGCAAGCAATGAAGACACTAAAGAATCACCACTGCCAGAAAATAGGATATTTTTTTGTTGATTTGCAGATAGTGTCTTTTGCTTTCTAAATGATTTTAAAAAATCTAGTTGTAAATGGATGTCTCTTTCATATGCCTCAATTGAATTCATAATTTCAAATAATTTTAGACACATATTAGAAAAACTATTCCAAGTAGGTTTTGGTATTTATTACGAGAATTGAGGAAATAGATATGGAAATTTCGGTAGGACATACCCCTGATTCAGATGATGCATTCATGTTTTATGGAATGTTTACAGGTAAAGTCCCATCTCCAGAATTCAAAGTAAATCACGTTATTGAGGATATTGAGAAATTAAATCGTAAAGCAACTGATCCAGAACTTGACGTTACTGCAGTTTCAGTTCACGCATGTGCATTCATTCCAGGGTATACAATCTTGAGAAGTGGCGGAAGTTTTGGAATTAACTACGGTCCAATAGTTACAGCAAGAAAACAGATGACAATAGATGAAATAAAAAAATGTAAAATTGCAATTCCAGGAAAAATGACATCAGCATTCTTACTTCTCCAATTAATGATTGGGAAATTCGAATATGTTGAAATGAATTTTAGTGACATTCCAGAAGCTGTCAGAACAGGTAAAGTGGAAGTAGGCCTTGTAATACATGAAACTCAATTGTCATATGAACAAGAAGGAAATATCAAAATTCTAGATGTAGGAGAGTGGTGGAATAAGACAACAGATGGCCTACCAGTGCCACTTGGGATTAACGTAATGAGAACAAACCTAGGTATGGATACAATTGTAAAGTTTGACAGATATCTTCAAGCATCAATTGAATATGGATTAGAGCATTTTGATGATGCATTAGAATATGCAATGCAGTATTCCAGAGGAAAAGAACGAGATTTAATTGAAAAATTTGTAAAAATGTATGTTAATCAGGTAACAGTCAATATGGGAGATCCAGGAGAAGAATCAATCAGAAGATTATTCGAGATGGCAAAAGAAAAAGGACTTGTTCCAGACTTTAAAATTAGTATTGCCACCAAGTAATTATAGAACAAAAAAAATTTAATATTTATGGGTGATGGAATTGGTGGCGCAGTAATTGCAGTTCTTACAAACAATGCTTTTGAATTACTAGTGAGCCATACACGAAAAGACAATCAAGAAGATTATGGAAAAACTGAAAAAATAATCATTGGAAAAATTGATGATCCTAATGAGCCGCAATATGAAGAGAAAACAAAAGAAGATTTAGAACGAGCGCTCAAAGGAAAATTTGTCTCATGCAATGTTCAATACAGAGATGCAAAAACAGACACTCTAGTTTGCAATGTTTTTGTTCAAAGACCACCCGAAGGATTTTAGTAAATAATTACACAAAATACCTAATATATGGTGAAATGCAATTAGTATCATAAATGGTCCTCGTTGACAAAAAAATTCTAACTGGAGGTCTTGCAATGTTCATTGCAGGAATTGTACTGACAGTTGCCATTGCAGAATCACCTGCAGGTCAGCCAGGAATGACTGAAGAGGAGATAATTGATTTGATGGTAGCAGAAGATCAAAACCAAGCTTACAAGTTATTATCAGGGATTTTAATTGGAATAGGATTCTTACTAGTCTTGATCAGTTTTGGTGCCAGAAGAAAAAAAGATAGTGCAAAAAGACAAGAAAAAAAGCCAGCTGAATAAACTAAATTTTAATTATCGATATAAACCAAATTTCTTTTTGCAATTACCACAAAATCGTTGTTTTGTTTTTTTGCTTTCTGTGCCTAAATCAGAACCGCATCGATCACATTTTTTCTTAATCATTGTATATTATCCAATTTCTATCATTGTCTCTTCATCACGCTATTGAATGTTATCTTGATCATCACACTACAGTGTAATTTTACGATATATGATTAGAAATGTAAAATCATTCAAAAGGGAATATTAAATAAAAAAATCAGTATGTATTCAACATGATTCAAGCTGAAATTAGCATATATCCGATGGCCACCAGAACTACAAGTGTCAGTTTTTACATTGCAAAGGCTATAGAATCTATTCAGGACATTGAAAACTTGAGGTATGAAATCAATCCAATGGGAACAATTTTGGAATCAGATGATATCGATGTGATAAATTTAGCAACAAAGAAAATGATGGAGACTGTTCATTATTTGGGAATTGCCAGAGTTGAAGTTGTAATCAAAATAGATTCAAGAAGGGACAAACAGATCAAAATGGAAGAAAAGATAGATTCCATTAAAAAACAAATGGAAAAATAAGATCAAGTTACTTAATTTGTAGAATTCACAAAATCTACAATAGACATTATTTTACCCATTTCTACTAATTGTCCATAGCTTTTCTTGTTTGAGGCCTTTAACTTTGGATTATCAATGCTTACAAACAAAATATGTTTACCACCTAATGGAATGGTAATTCGCTTTATTTTTTCATATGCTGCAATTACATAGAGTCCTTTTCCTACCAATCCTTCAATTTTAGAGCGTTCATTCCAAGCATTTACTGCTCTTTGAAGTGTTTTTTTTGTATCACCTAATGGAACCATATTTTTGACATTGTTACGTTTAGCATTCCATAAAATTTCTCCATTTTGATCACAGATTGCTGCAAATCGTATATCATTGTTAAAATCCATCAACATGTTAAGTAATTTTTCATATTTTTCCATGCAACCATCACAACATCATCATCTAAAAACTTGTTGGATAGATTAAAAATCTCAAAACTAGAATTTTTTCAAGACTTCAAAATGAGTATTTCTCTGAGCTGGAATACGACCAATTTCTTTAACCATTGTTGCCAATTCCTCAACTGAAGAAGAAGTTGCTTTTCCAGCAGCACGATAAATTTCCTCAGAAAATGCAGTACCAACTAAATCACTACCACCGTTTGATAGTGCAACTTGTGCAAGTTTCTTCCCATATGCAACCCAGTAAACAGAGATGTTGTTTAGAACATTTGCAAGCATTAATCTTGATAGTGCAATAATTCTCAAATCATATACAGATGAACATTCGCTATTTACCAAATGTTCTTGCTCTAGTTCGGTATTATCTAAACTGAATTTCAAGGGAATTAAAGTCATGAATCCTTTAGTCTTCTTTTGTAATTCACGAACCTTAATGAGATGATCAACAATATGTTCTGGTTTTTCTATATGGCCATAAAGCATCGTGACATTACTTTTAATGTCCATGTTGTGAGCCTCCTCAATTACATCAAGCCATTGCTGTCCAGTACATTTTCCTCTAACAATTTTTTCCCTAATCCCAGGATGGAATAGTTCAGCACCCCCACCAGGCATTGAATCAAGTCCAGCATCTTTAAGACGAGATAAGATTTCTTTAGTAGAATTTTTTGTTAATTTTGATAAATAGTAAATCTCAGCTGCTGTCAATGCTTTGATGTTAAGTTGAGGATGACTCTTTTTGATTGCCCTCATCATATCCTCGTAATATTCCAGTGGAAGTTTTGGATGAAAACCTCCAACAATGTGAACTTCAGTTGCACCCATTTGTTTTGCAATACCAACTCTTTGTTCGATTTCTTGGGGGGTTAGCGTATATGCATCATCTGCGCCTTCTTTACGATAAAAGGCACACATTTGGCAACTAGCAGCACAAACATTAGTGTAATTCATGTAATAAGATGCAGCAAAAGTTACAGTATCACCAACTAGTTTTTTTCGGGAATTATCTGCAACAGCTGCAAGTAAATGTAAATTATCGTAATTCATTAGTTCAAGGCCATCTTTGTAAGAGAGTTCCTCGCCGGCAATTGCACGATCTAAGGCTTGAGAATCTTTAACCAGGTCCGCTAGCATATTGTTTAGTTTTCATATCAGGATATATTCCTTATAGTCTCAAGAAATAAGTAGCCAGTCGTGTTAGCAGTACCATGGTACTTCCTCTAGTGGATGAACACAAACCAAAATGCTACCTATGTCATGATGGTTTTGAAAATATAGAGAAATTAAGAGAACATCAAAAATCAGCACATAGTGACTTTTTTGAAGATAATGAAAAACAGATTAAACGAGAGCCAGCACCCGGCGATGTTACTGTGTTTTAGATTTTTTTGTCTTAATTGATTTTAATAATTCTTGAGCAACATCTTTTGAAATATTTGCCAGATCATAGTGCTTGTCAACGGATAGGGCTTTTTTGAAATATTTAATCGCATTCTGTAATTTACCCATTTCTCCTAATGAAAGTCCCTTATACGCAAGAGCCATAGCACATTTTTTGTCAATTTTCAAAGCAATGTCATAACACTCTATTGCTTCAAGATATTTTTGGTCTGAATGTAACGTAGCGCCCTTGTTAAGTAATGCATCGAGATGTTCAGGGAAAATATCGAGAACTTTGTCATAGCAACGAATAGCAAGTTTCAATTTACCCATGTTTTGTAATGTGGCACCCTTGTCAACGAGTACACTTGTATTATTAGGTTCTTCTCGAAGGGCTAAATCATAAAGTTTCAATGCATCAGAATAATTTCCATCCTCAACATACTCTAAAGCTTGTATCAGCATCTTTTCTGTTTTAGCACTCATTGTCTTTGATAATATTTTGTTAATAATAAACTGATTTTTTATTTCAGATACTATCGATTGTCGGCATAGTTGTTGATGAGTCACTGTACAACAGAAGAAAAAGTCATAATTAAATCAGCGATCATTATACTATAACCAATTTGGAAAAGGAGATATTTTGTTTAAATCAAGATGCATATTTATCCCTAGGTTCAATTTCCAATGATTTGTTAAAACATTCCATAGATTCCTCGTATCTGCCCAGGCTACGAAGTGCAACTCCTTTGCAATTCCAAAGATCAGGATCATCTTGATTCAAAAGAAGTGCTTGTTCAAAGAATCCAAGAGCATCATCAAATTTTCCATCATCCATCAGGGATTGTCCTTGCTTCACAAGATCACTTATTTGAACCATAAATGATTAGATACAGCATTTGTATTAAATATGAAAATTTAAAATCAAAAATAATTAGATAAAACTAAACAATTGTACAAGAATTGACTGAAAATTTAAATGAATTCTTCACCATAGTATAATATGAATCTAGATGAGACAGATGAAAGGATTCTCAAAAACTTATTGGTGGATGCAAGACAATCTGCAAGACAGCTTTCCCTAAAACTAGGAATGTCAACTGTGACAGTATTATCTAGAATCAAAAAACTTGAAAAAGAAAAAATAATTCAAGGATATACCGCAATTATTAATCACGAAAAGATCGGGTATTCACTTACTGCAATTATTGAAATTATTGCTAAAAATGACAAGATAATGGATATTGAAGATGAAATATCAAAGTTTGAAAATGTCTGTGGAGTATATGATATTACAGGGTCAACAGACACCATAATCATAGCAAAATTCAAGGAAAGAAACGAATTGAGTAAGTTTGTAAAGAGTCTAGCAATCATTCCAAATGTGGAAAACACAATAACTCATGTGGTTCTAAATACTACAAAAGAAGATTTTAGATTATCATAGGTAAGAAAAAATGAACAAGTTTTGGATTTTTGTAATTTCTATAATTATTTTTGGAGGAGTACAATCTGCAAATGCACAGAATAACAATCTAGACATGGATCTTGAGGTAACAGATGAGGAAAAAATTATTCTCTTTTCAGGTTTTGCAATTGCAGTAATTGCAATATTTTTATTTTTAGCAAGAGACATCATACTTCGAAGAAAGACATCATATGATAAAGGAGATTTAGAATCAAAAAAAGATAAAACGTTTGAAAAATACCATTCAGATTGGGGAGATGATTATGAAGAACTAGGTCAAAGGAGAAACACAAAAGAAGATAAAGAATTTCGCGATGCTGCAAACAATGATGAACTACCCAACTATTATGATGTCATAGGAGTATCAAAAAATGCAACACCAGATGAAATTAAAAAGAAATTTAGAGAACTTGCAATGAAAACACACCCAGATAAAACAAAAGAAGACTCTGAGAATGAAATGGCAGAACTAAACAAAGCATATGAAATACTTTCAGATAAAGAACTCAGAGAAAAATATGACAGATATCTCAAAGTTAACTAGAAGGATTCAAGTTTTACAATTATCATACTAAGTTCAATTGAATCAGGGGTCTGAACACTGTTTGTAAGATTGGTAAAAATTTCCAGATTAACAGGTTTTCCATCAGATTCAATTCGAGTAGTAATTCTGAGTTCGCCAAATTCAGTATTAGGTCCAAGCATTTTACTTGTTAATAATGGAACAACAGATAGATCTTTAATCAGTCCATTCATTTTGTAGGCAAATTTATCTGAAAAATACACCCCTCCACGAGTAGTAGGTTCATTGACAGGTATTGGAGAATTTGTAATTTGTGTATCAGTTAAAACAAAAGTGACATCATTGAGGTATAGTAAAAATTCGGAAGAGTTTTTTTTATTGAATTCAATCAAATGATCTAGTAAATCCTTGTTAAATGGCATTCAAAAATGCACAAATCGTAATTCTATTGAATCTTTCTAAATACAGTCAAAAAAAGGATCAAAGAGCCAAAAAATTAAAGAACATCTTTAAAAACACTAATTTCCACATATTTGTATTGCAACAATTTGCAAATACTCATTCAATGAGAAATGAAATTCTCAATTTAATGATAGAAAATGGAATAGCAGAGGATAGTTATGTTGAGATGTTAGATTACACCATCGACTTGTTTGAAAGTCAAGGTCTTGGAACAGAATACTATGGATATCATAACATCAATCATGAATTAGAAGTAACATACGTTTCACTCTTAGCTGCAAAACAAAAAAAGATTGAGATCACAAACGAGGATATAAAATATCTATATGTTGCAGCATTGTTTCACGATTTTGATCCTCAAAAAAGTGTAGACAAACCTCATGAAGAAAGTGTTTTAAAGTTTATTTCCATGGATAAAAAACTTCTTCAATTAATTAATGCAGTGAATATGGATTTAGAAATTATCAAGGTGTTAATTTTGAGAACTACATATCCATGGATTGGAGAACTGAAAAAAAATGCTGAAGCACAAATAAAATACTGTTTTGACAAATCAGATTTAACAAAAAACAACTTGACATATCAAGAACATATTATGGAAATGGGTCAATATTTATCAGTAGTAGATAGAATCAGTGGTTATGCATTAGGAGATTTTGTAAAAGCTATGGAAATGGCAAAAATGAATGCACATGCGCTTGCATGGAGACCATCATTAATTATAAGAAGTGCAGTTGCATATTTTGAAGAATTATTAAATAAAGAAACAGATATGGTAAAAAGCATTTTAAAAATACTACCTAAAGAAATGAGGAAGAATTATTTTGATACAGTATTATCATTTATGAAAATAAGACAACAAGAAATTACGATTCAAGCAAATTACTCCTATGAAAATCTCAAACTAGTTCCAACAATAGAATGTATGTCAACAAGAAAAGATCCTAAATTTATCAAAACACTATATGAGATATTCATGGAATTACCAACGCCATTACAATTTGAAAAAGAAAATTTTGAAAAATCAATTAAAGATCCACAAATAATCATCAACACATTAAGACTAAATAACAAAAATGGTGAAATTGTAGGATTTTCAAAGGGAGGACCACTTGAGAAATACAAATTACGTGAAGAAATCAGAGACGAAAATTACGGTATAGGGAATACAGTATTTTTAGAACCCCTGGCGCTTAAGATGGGATATTGGGGATTAAAGGGCGGCAGCGAGATGCGCCACATGTTTATCATGCAAAGCCACTCTATGAAATACATGTATATGACAAGTTTTGCGTTACGCGATGTCATCAGAGCAAGAATAGATAAAGAACAAGCAGAGTTTGTCACTTTATTTGATCCTGAAAGATGGGATTACTATAGAATCAAAATTTAGATTCACCACATGAAAAAATCAATTCACAAAAAACTACTGAAAACAATTCAAGGAGAAGTATTTTCAAATAAAGCATTTAGAGAATTTTATTCAGTTGATTCAAGCTCATATAAAATAATTCCAAAAATAATAGTAGTACCAAAAAATGAAAAAGATGTAATTGATACCATCAAGATTGCTAAAAAGAGCAAAATGTCAGTTACTGTACGCGGTGCAGGTACTGGGCTTGTTGGTAGTGCATTAAATAATGGAATAATACTAGATATGAGAAATTTTAATTCAACTAAGATCGGTAAAAATTCTATCACTGTTGGTCCAGGGACAATGAAAGGTAATCTAGACAAAAAACTAGAACAGAAAAAGAAATTCTTTCCACCAAATCCATCAATTGGCTCTTTTTGTTCAGTAGGAGGAATGCTAGGTAATAATGCAAGTGGAAGTAGAAGTCTAAAATACGGAAGTGTAATTGACAATGTAGAAGAGATTACATTTGTGGATGGAAAAGGAAAGAAAATAACTCTTCCAAAAAATAAAAAAATTGCAGATAAAATTATAAAATTTGCAAATAATATAGAAAGTAAAAAATTTCCAAATGTTACTAAAAACTCATCAGGGTACAGAATAGATAAAATAAAAACAACCAAGGATTCACATAGAGTTATCATAGGTTCTGAAGGAACACTAGGCATTATTTTATCAGCAAAACTAAAAATCAAAAGCAGCCCAAAGAAAAGAATTCTTTTTGTTATAGAATACAAATCAATAAACAATGCTGCAAAAAACTGCATTGAAATAAACAATACAGACCCAGCTGCAATAGAATTTGTAGATAGGACCACACTGAATCAAATAAAGTTCAAATTCAACAAGAAAAGTAAATGCTTACTGTTTGTAGAATATGATGAAAAAATTATTCCACATGAAATACAATTGAAATCAATAGTTACTGGGAAAATTGTTAAAAAATTACAAAAAAAAGAAGAAATTAATCAATGGTGGAGATATAGAGATTCATCACTACAATACAGTCTAAAATCAATTAAAAAAGAAAAAAGAGTTCCACATGTGATTGAAGATGCAGCAATCCCATTGAAAGATCTTCCAAAGTTATTTTCAATACTAAATAAAATAAATAAAAAATACAACACCAGATCTATTGTTTATGGACATGCAGGAAATGGAAATGTACATGTACGTTTAATTTCAAACAGACAAAAAATTGGAATTGTCAAAAAAATGGCAATTGAATATTTTGATGAAATAATCAAACTTGGAGGAACAATTACTGCCGAACATGGAGATGGACTGGCTCGTTCCGAATTCATTAGAAAACAATATGGAGCAAAAAACTATCAAATTTTCAAAGAAATCAAGAAATTTTTTGATCCTGAAAACATACTTAATCCAGGGAAAATTATTACAAATAAGAGTACGGTCATAGAAAATCTAGAGAAATTTTAAAGAATATACAGTTGAAACATAAAATATTGATGCAGAAACGCTTTTGTAACTAAAAAATGTCCAAAAATTGTGTCAGGCAAGGGGATTTGGTCACTAGTTATTCTATTAGTGTTTACTGTCAGTATCACAGAAGTATTTGCAATAACTGAATCTGAAAGAACAACAATAATCGATCCAAAACTAGTTAACGCATTTGGTGATTCATTAGGAAATTCAATAAACGTAGATCAACAAGTGCAAATTTCAGCTGATGTGATAAACAATCAAGAGAAAACTCAAAAGATTGCATATATTGTTCAGGTTAAAAATGAAAATGGATTTGTTGTTTCAGTTGGATGGGTAGTTGGAGTAGAGTTGAATCCTCATCAAAAGTTTGAACAATCAATATCATGGATTCCAAAAGAATCAGGAATATTTACTGCCGAAATTTTTGTCTGGGAAGGATTTCCATGGAAACACAATGCAGTATCTGAACAAACCTCATTAGAAATCAGTGTTAGCTAAAACTTTACAAAATAATTTCTCCAAAAAATTCACACACTATTTAAGAAACACGAAGAATTTGTTCCTAAATTGATTACAGAAATGTCGGATACAAAAAAATGGGTCCGAAGCACAATAAATCGGATCGGAGATTTGTCTAATAGTAAAAAAAGTTCAACAAGTCCTGGCTAATATCACCTAAAGTCTAATACAATTATGACAATAGGATATTGTGTAAAGTGCCGAGACAAACGAGAAATCGGCGGCCCTAAACCATACACCATGAAAAATGGTAAACCTGCAATCAAGGGCACATGCCCAACATGTAGTACAACCATTTTCAGAATCGGCAGAGGATAAACTTCTCACTAAAGAAATTTAGTACTGCCATTCATCAGTAAGGCCATTCCACAGTGAACGCATATGGGATGGATCTTTTTCTATTTCTTCCGTAATTCTATTTTTCAATACAAAAAAGAAATTCTCCAGAGCATCAACACCGCCATCAGCATACAATTCATGGCCAATTTCAGTAATTCTTTTGTGTTTATCTGGTATTTCCACAGATTCTGGATTTTGAAGACAGAAGGTCATCAAATCTATCAACTCTTCTTCAAGCATGAAATCCATTGACAAAATTGACGTTAAATTCACATTTTAACTTTGATTAATCATTATGACATCATTCTTTAGTGTAAAACAAAAATCACAAAAAAATTATATCAATCAAAATAAAATCAATGATCAGATTCTAAATTTGAGATTATATCTGAAAATAAGCAAAATAGTTTCATATCTACTCATAATACTGCACTTTAGGTGTATTTTGATGGCGTTTGAAAACTTTATTGTAACGGGATTCAAAAGAAGACAAAAAAATATCAATGAAGTAGAAAATAAATCTCAAAGGTTAAGAAATGAACGTAAAATTTCTGAATCAAAACAGTTTGAAGATCATGCTTTATTTTTGAAAGAGGAATTAGGCAGATATTTCCAGCAATATCGTGAAATTCTTATCAGCCATGGGATGATACCAATACACCATGTAGGCATTCCAGCTCTTACAAAAAAAGAATTACACATAGCTGATGAGTACAATTCAATTCATAGACGTTTAACGTGGAGAAGAAGAGATCAAATTCCTTCCAAAAGATAGATCACATACTCACTCTAGTTGTAAAGACAAAGGAAGACTTGACTATCTGAGAAAACAGACATTGAAGATGTAACTGGATATCACATGTTAGTTATTGGCGTAAACAAATTTGAAGTTCCATAAATTCATTTACTTTTGTTTGTATCGTCATACCCACTATCTTTTCCGCAACTTGGGTAAATTCTTTGACTTTGTTGCAATTCCTTACCACAATTTCGACACGATTGAGATTTCATTGTCTTTCTAGGATATTATCTGATTTAAAATAATCCTATCATGAGAGGTCCAACTCCCTGCATTCAGGGCACAGCAGTACTGTTTTCTCTCTGTTTTTTAGTAGTATATCCATGTATGACACATTTGCCTTTCCTGATTACAATAATGACATATTCCTATCATGAAATTCTAATTGCATTGTGTCATAATTTGAAAATATTTATTGAAAGTTGATTCGATCTAGGTCAACACTCTTTTACCCAATACATTCTCCATCTACATATTTTTTGAAATTGATACAATCAATTGCATATCTGAGATTTGCATATTACTGACAAATGCCAACATAGAACTGTAAAAAATGCAACATATAATCGACAATGATGGATGTCAATCCTACAATGAGATGTCAGCATTGTGGGAAATTTTTGGTAAGATTAGTG
>JAOUAY010000096.1 GCA_029860565.1 Candidatus Nitrosopumilus sp. | reverse complement strand
ATGATTGAAAAATTATGTAAAATCTACAGATCATAACAAAATATGAAAACCAAGCAAATTTAGGCGTAATTATAGAATTTTAGTAAGAATTAACTATCGTCTCTTTCTTCTTTGTCCAGGCTTATTTTGACCAGGATATCTACCTAAAGCAAATCGCTTTTTGAAGTTACTTTTGTTTGCAACACTAGAACTATCTCCTACGATTTTTCTTCCCTCTACTTTAGGAGTTTGTCCTCGTACTTTACCTGCTTTAGTAAGTGAACCGTGTGTTGCCATGTTTTTGAATAAGAATTAGTGAATTTATGTATTTGTATGACTACCAATACTTGGCTTTAACAGTCTCAATGACTTTCTCGTGTTCCTTACTCTTTCTACGTGCATATTTCTCCATTGCGCCAAGTGGAATACCGCCAAGAGATCTTGCAAGTGCATTAAAGACATATCTTTGAGGACCTTTTGAACCAGTTTTGGTCATGAATTTTTGAATGCCATATTTGAAATTGTGTTGCCATGTTTTGTAAAGAACACCTAATTGTGCAGGGGTCATCTCATTGCCAATGTTAAAGAATTGAGATTGTTCTAGTAATCCAATTGGAACAAATGTAAGTGCAGTAGCAGTAAACATTGAATCAGGTTGTTCATGTTCTAGTTCACTAATCAATTGAATAGTGTCCCATGAATCTTCAGGAGTTTCATCGTTATCAAGACCCATAATCAAAGTAAACGCAGGAATCCAATAGTTTTCATTCATTGTCTTCACACCCTCTTTTACAACCCAATGCCATTCAGATGGATCATATGGAGCAAGTTTTCTATCAGCATATTTGCCAATTAATCTGAGACTGCCAGTTTCAAGTCCTGCTTGGACACCAATCATGTTATCAGGACCTGCTTTCATTATTCTTGAAAGGTTTGGAAGAAGTTTCTCATCAGCAATTGCACCTGCCAATGTACCATGTGTAGGATTCGTATGCTCTACACCAGTAGACATGATTGCAGTAAATAGTTCTTCTAATGCTTCTCTGTTTGGTTCCATTCCTTTTGCAGTTCTTGGATCCATCCCATAAACGAAAATATCATCACTGTGAATCCATGCAGATTTAGAACCACCTTTCTTTATGTTAACTTCAATTTCTTGTTTGACTTTTTCTGGAGAATAATATCGTAGTGATCTTAATGTGACATCACAAAACTTACATCCTCTCCCACATCCACGCATTACCTCAACCATCCCATGCATACTTGGCTCAACAATGTTAGGAATATCTTCTAGTTCAGGTCTATCCCAAAAATTAACAAATCTTCCATGAATTTTTTTGCCTTCTCTTTCAAATTCTTTAATGTTAACTTTAAAGTCACTTCTCTTTCTGAAAGGATCCATATTTTCAAAGTCCCCATTAATCAAATAATTAAAGAATCTACCAGCATGCCCATCAATTTCAGGTGCAATACCACCAAGTTCTCCCTCTAAAATAGCATAAATTCCAAATTCTTCAATTTTTGCTGGATCATAGTTGTATTGCCATGTTCCGGATGCACCAGAAATTACTTTTGCTTTACTTCCAGTTCTTGCTTTGGCAGCTTTAATTCTATGATGTAAATCTGCATTGTAAAATTCATCGTAAGATGTCTGTTTTCTTCCATAAGTAAATGTCATAGTAACTGGACCCATTCCAAGTGGATCCATTTCATAAGTTCCAATAACTTCGGTTTCAGGACCAATGAATTTTTCAATGTGATTTGGATGGGCAACAACAACATCTTTTCGTGCAAAGCCATCACGTAACAAACCAGCTTCTAATTTTCTTAATCCATATGGAGCATATTTTGCCGCACCATCAATATCAGGTGACCAATTACAAATGAAATCAAACAGAATCTTTGGAGTTACTTGATTTCCAAGAATCTTATACCAAAAACTCTTTTTATCTCTATTAGGATCTAGTGCTGGAGCACATCCAAAAAATGTTGCAAGAGATAATCCTCTATACGGCGACATCAAAGTTCTATCAGCTGTTAAAACTATTTTTGGAGTACCCATTCTCTTCACCGCAATCATTTTGTGATTGATTTTAAACCTTGCGAGTCAAACTTAATAATTTTCCAAAATTCCAGCCTTATTCCTATAAAAATAACCAAATTCCTTATTTTTTGATAAATGATCTCCATCAAATACGGTTCCATCCCTACATGCAAGATCCTCACCAACACAGCAACTGCCACAAATCCCGACTCCACATTTCATCATTCGTTCAAGACTAGCTTGAACAAAAATATTCCTAGAATGAGCTGATTGTACAGTTTTGTACATCATAATTTCAGGGCCGCAAACATACACACCATCATAATGGGTCTCATCGACTAATTTTTCAACCAAATCAGTCACAAATCCTTTTTCACCATAACTGCCATCATCAGTTGAAACAATTACATTGTGAGAGTTATTTTTCAAAAGGCTATTTGCCAAATCTTCAAAAAAAACCTCTTCTTTTGATTTTGCACCAATCAATACAGTGACATCATCAGTAGATTTTACAAACGTAAGTAAACGCATCATAGGAACAAGACCAGTTCCACCTCCAACTAGTAAAAGTTTTCCTTCTTTGAGATCAAATGAATTTCCATATGGACCTCGAACTCCAATTTGTCCCCCCACTTCAACATTAAACAAACCAGTAGATGCAGGTCCATGTTTTCTAACAGTAAATGCAGCCTTTCCAGATTCTTGAGAAATCATTACACTCATTGGTAATTCATTAACTCCAGGTATCCAAACCATGGCAAACTGTCCAGGAAGAACATTAGACATTACTTCATCTGAGAAAATTAAAGTTCTAACAGTGGGAGTTTCATTAATTACTTTTTCAATTGTGACAATTGTGGGGTGATTATGATTTCTTTGCAAGACCCACCATATCCTTTATTGTAGAAAATCCTTTTCTCTGCATGTATTGTAATATTCCTTTGTTGATTTCATCAAAAACACCAATCCAATTATCACCTATTGCACTTCCAAGTTGAATAGCAGAAGCTCCTGCCAAGAAAAATTCTATTGCATCTTCCCAGGTAGATATTCCACCGCATCCAATAATTGGGACATTGTATTTTGATGAAATTTCATAAACACATCTTAATGCAATTGGTTTAATCGGAGTACCAGATAACCCTCCAAATTTATTACTAAGTATAGGTCGTTGAGTTTCAACATCAATAGCTGTTGCACGAACAGTATTGATTGCAGTAATAGCATCAATTCCAGAGTCTATTGCAGTACTTACTGTATTCAGATAATTACTAGTACCTAACCCAACTTTGGCAATTACAGGTACAACAGTAGTATTTTTTACAGTTGTTACAATTTTCTTTACTAGTTCTGGATCATCACCAACTTCTAAACCAACTTTGGCAACATGTGGGCAAGATAAATTTAGTTCATATGCTAATACTTTACAATTTTCAAATTGTTTTATCATCATTTCAAAATCTTCAGGAATAGAACCTACTAAACTCACTATTATGGGAACATTTTGATTTGGTTCAATCATTTTAGCAAAATTTGGTGCACCAGGATTAGAGAGACCGACTGCATTTATCCAACCACCACCTTTTACACTAAAGATAGTCGGATTCGGATATCCTTCCCACGGTTCTGTGCTAAGAGATTTAGTCACAACAGCACCTGCACCGGATGTATAAAGTCGATTAAACACATCTAATGAAATACCTAAAATTCCAGATGCCAGCATTACGGGTTTATCTAATTGAATTTTACCTATGGAAGTTGCAATACTAGATTCCACTTTGATTAATGAGTTTAGTTTCGAATATAACAGTTGATTCATAGATCTAGTACCTTTTTTAAAGGTGATTTAGAATCAACTATTCATGTATTCTGTAATTTTGACAGAATTGGGAATTTCAGTTTTCAATGATGGAAATCTAGAAAAAGCATTTCCATTCTCCAATTCAGTTAAAGAATATCTTTTAGTAAAAAATAAAGAATCAAAACTAAATGAACTTGTGAATTATCTGGCTTCAACTCAAAGAGGATTTTCTGTTAGTGACGAATCATTACTTGTCATTCTAAAAAAATATTCTATTGATTGTCATCTCATGGATGCTTCAGAATTAGAAACCATACAAGCAACAAAACCACAAATTATTGTTGATTCAGGTTTTGCTTCCAATCTCCAAGATACACTTGGAAAACTCAGAGAATTTGCTTTAGGATTATCATCTTCAAAAGTTACCGAGGTATCACAAAGTCCAGATCTTCACATAATTCAAGCAATTAATTCCTTAGATGAAATTGACAAAATTGCAAATGGATTAAGTTCAAGACTTAGAGAATGGTACGGATTACATTTTCCAGAATTAGACAACATAATTGATAGTATTAATGGATATGCACAGATAGTAATTGCTGGAAAACGTGAATCATTAACTAAACAAGTTTTTGAAGATGCAGGTTTTCCAGAATCAAAAGTAGAGATGCTGTCATTAATTTCATCAAAAAGTAGAGGAGGGGATATTTCAGATATTAATTTAGCAATTGTACAATCAATTGCAAAACAAGTTTTAGACTTTCATGAATTACGTAAAAAACTTGAAGAGCATGTTGAATCAGAAATGCAAGAAATTGCACCAAACGTTTCAGCAATATTAGGAACGGCAGTTGGTGCAAGAATTTTAGGAAGAGCTGGAAGTCTCAAAAGAATGGCATCTCTTCCGGCCAGCACAATTCAAGTCTTAGGAGCTGAAAAAGCATTGTTTAGAGCATTAAAGACAGGCTCTCAACCACCAAAGCATGGATTGTTATTTCAACATGCAATGGTTCATGCAGCTCCAAGATGGCAAAGAGGAAAAATTGCACGTGCAGTTGCTGCAAAGGCAGTGATTGCTGCAAGAGTTGATGTGTACGGTGAAGGATTGAATCAGACTTTACTTGAAAAACTCAACATCAGAGTAGATGAAATAGGTAAAAAATATGAGAATCCTACTGAAAAAGACTCTAGACCACCACAATTGTTCAGAAGAGAAGGTGGAGATAGAAGAAGAGAAGGTGGAAACTTTAGAGATAGTCCAAGAAGAGAAGGTGGAGATAGAAGAAGAGAAGGTGGAGATAGAAGAAGAGAAGGTGGAGATAGAAGAAGAGAAGGTGGAGATAGAAGAAGAGAAGGTGG
>JAOUAY010000095.1 GCA_029860565.1 Candidatus Nitrosopumilus sp. | reverse complement strand
CATCAGACGAAAAAACAAATGTTTTTCTTTTTGATGGATCTCTGATTACCACACCAGTAAATTTTGTTTCAATTGCACTTCTTGCTACATCAATAAGATTGCGTTTGAATTTACCAACAATTAATGTATTAACAAAAACAGATCTTATTGGAGATAAATTACAAGATATTCTTCAATGGTCAACAGATTTGAAAGCATTAGAAAATGTAATTGGTAAGGATACAGATGGTGAAACATATTCGTTAACTACAAATATTTTACGAGGTTTGAATCTAGGTGGATTTGTACAGGGATTAATTCCAATATCAAATGTCACTGGAGAAGGCTTTCTAAATCTTGAAGGTGCTTTGAGCAGAATTCTTAATTTGGGTGAAGAGGTAGAAAATTAAATGGTATCAAAGGTTACAGTCAAAGCACCCTCATCTACTGCAAATTTAGGTCCAGGATTTGATGTTTTTGGATTGGCAATAGATGCATTCTATGATACAGTCACACTAACCAAAACAAAAAAAGGAATTACGATAATTACAGATGATGAAATTCCAACAAATCCCGAAAACAATACAGCAGGATTGGTTGTAAAAAATATGAAAAGAAAATTCAAAATCAAGGAAGGAATTGAAATTAAAATAGAAAAAGGAGTTCCTGCGGGATTTGGAATGGGAAGTAGTGCAGCATCAGCAGCTGCAACTGCAGTGGCATTTGATAAATTATTCGGATTAAGACTTGATGGTAACACTCTAGTAGAATTTGCAGGATCTGGAGAAAAAGCTAGTGCAGGAACAGTTCATTATGATAATGTTGCAGCTTCTGTTTTAGGAGGTTTTGTTATTGTAAAAACAAACCCTTTGAATGTAATAAGAATAGAGCCTCCAACAAATCTTAGAATGTGTATTGCAGTTCCAAAAATAGAAGTACCAAAAAAGAAGACCAAAGTATCAAGAGGTGTAATTCCAAAAAAAATCAAGTTAGCTGATAGTATATTGAATCTATCAAACGCTGCAGCAATTGTAGCAGGATTTATGAAAAAAGATCCTGAATTGATTGGAAACTCAATAAAAGATGTGATAATTGAACCTGCCAGACAGCATATGATTCCAGGGTTTGTCAAAGTCAAAGAGAATGCCATTAAAGCAGGAGCATTTGGTGTTACAATAAGTGGAGCAGGACCTTCAGTGATTGCATTTTCAAAAAGTTCAGCTAATTTAAAAAAAATTGGTTTGGCCATGTCAAGAGGATTTGCAGATGCTAATACAGAATGTCAAACAGTGATTTGTAAGCCCAGCAAAGGTGCCAGTAAGTAAGAGAAAACAGTTGATGAAATAATGAAAAAAGCAGTTATTGTTTTTAGCGGAGGTGTAGACTCTGTTTGCGCTGTATCATATTTAAAATCAAAATATGAGCTATATGGCATTACATTCTCATATGGACAAAAGGCAGATATGGAAATATCTGCAGCAAAAACTTTTGCAAAAAAGCTGGGATTAAAACAACACAAAATAATTGATATTGGATTTATGAAAGATTTGTATGGCAATTCCAATGTTTTGACAAGTACAAAAAGGAAAATTCCAACTAAATTTGAGTACTCAATTGTTGTTCCTATTAGGAATGCAGTATTTTTATCGATAGCATCAGCATGGGCTTTCACACTAAACGCTTCATTAGTTGTGTATGGTGCTCATACAGGAGACCAACATTATCCTGATTGTAGACCAATATTTGCAAAGAAATTAGAATCTGCATTTAATCAAGGGGAAATTGATGGCATCAATTCAAAATTACGAAAAAATATCAAAATTTGGTCACCATATCGTGAGGGTTTATCAAAGAAAGATTTGTTAAAAAAAGGAATTAAAAGCTTGGGAGATTCTATTTTTAAAACTTGGAGTTGTTATTCAAACAAAAAATACCATTGTGGAGTTTGTGAATCTTGTAACAATAGAAAGATTGCATTTGAAAAAGCTGGGATTGTAGATAAAACAAAATATCTAAAATAAATCTAGTAACCGTTTCTAAGAAACTTGGTTAGAATGATACGTCTAAGCCCAACATACCAAATCAAAAAACCAATTCCCATAATTCCTATAAAGATATAGTTTTGAATTTCTGGAGAAATTCCTTCAATAGAATTAGTGATTTCCCTAGATAACAATAATGAAATTGCAATAACCATTACACATTCAATTGCATACCATATCCACTGTGGAAATGATTCTTTTGGAATGTGGATATTTGGATGTACTCCCATGCGAATACTGAATAAAATGGATTATTTAATTTTTCAATTATTCTAAAAAGACAAGTCTGAGGTAGATTTTCTAATCAGTGACATTATGCCTGCTTTTTCCTCTTTATTTTCATAAATTCCCCTAAATGCAGATGAAGAAAGTGTTGCATCATTTCTGACACCACGCATTTTCATACAAAGATGTTCTGCATCAGCCAAAACTACAACACCCTTTACTCCTTGAGAGTGTAGTTCATCAGCAATATTTTTGGTTAATCGTTCTTGAATTTGTAGTCTTTTTGAATATTTTTCAACGAGTCTAACGAGTTTTGATATTCCAAAAACTCGCCCATTTGGTGAATAAGCGATGTGAATTTTTCCAAAAAACGGCAACATATGATGTTCACACATTGAATAAAATTGAATATCACGAGCAATAACCACATCAGAGTCTTCTGAGAATTGTACAGATAATTCTGAATCGGAGTCATATCCTCCAAAGATCTCTTTGTACATATTTGCAATTCTTGCAGGAGTTTCTCGCAATCCTTCACGGGTAGGATCTTCTCCAACTTCAATGATTAATTCTCTAACAAGTTTTTTTACGCGCTCTTCATCCATTTTATATTCTCAGAGAATTTTTCTAGTATTTGAACTTAATCAGGTTTTTAGGAAAGTGCTAATGTTATGGGGCTCCGATTAATTTGTGTAATTGAGGTACTACCTTAACATCAATGTAGTAAGGATACACTAAATCATACAAATTTAATAAAAGATCCAATGATGGCTCAGAAATACCATAAGTTGGTTGAATGATAAATCCATCAATATCATCTTTAGAAACAATGGTAAAAATTCCCTGTACTAATTTTTCAAATTCATTTAACTGAGTTTTTGAACTAACTACAATTTTGATGTACGTTATTTTCTTTGCTTTCACAGATGATTCAAGACATTTCATAGTATGACCAATAAATTTTTCATAGTGTTTCAAATTAACAAAATCAGAGTCTTTTGTTTTAAATTCAATTTTAACAATATCAATAAATGGTAAAACATGATTGAATCTATCAATATCAAAACATGATGATTCAAGATACGTTAGGATCTTTTTATCTTGAATATGTTTTGCAAGTAATGCTACTGCTTCATGTTGAATTAGTGGATCACCTCCGGTAAAATTTACTTTATAAGTTTGATTTTTTAAATTAGAATCAATTAGATGGTTTGCATCTTCAATCGTATATTCTGTGCCAGAATCTAATGGAAGAGATTCTTTGGTATCACAATAAAAACAAGTAAAAGGACATCCTGCTAGTCTTACAAAGAGAGTTTTAGTACCATAAAGTATACCTTCACCTTCAATTGATGTAAATATTTCAAATAATCTTACTTTCAAGTAATAATAGTAATTTTTTTCATTATTTATTCAGTGAGCTTTTAATGCATTACGGGTTCTTTTGAATAAAATAATCCAGCGATGAAAAATATCACTCCTAAGATTCCAATCGTACTTCCTACAAGTTCTACTTGATTTTGTAAATCTCCTCCTATTGGAGCCCATAACCAAGCCATTAAAGCACCAACTATAATCATTGGAATTCCCACTCCAGCAGTTATTGCTTTAGATGCCATATTCAAATTTCTTAGAAAATGTATATGAAGCTTATGTTATTCAACGGTTGATCTTTTAATTATTTTCATTATTTTGTTCAATTCTCCAAATTTTTCCTTTGCAGTAGAAATTTTATCTTCTGAGATCAAAACTTTAATCTCTGCAACTAGAGAATTAGCATTTTCAAACTCAGGCATACTAGTGTCTATAGATGGATTTTCTAGAATTGTTTGGATTTTTTCTAATTGCCTTAGAGCAAATTCTATAATTCTATCAGATGCAGAATTTGATGAATATTCACGAATTTCCTGATTCTTTATATGAATAAGAGATTCCAACTGATGAAACGTTGTAGTTGTTTTTTCAACTTTACCTGAGTTTATTTGTTCATATGCTAGAACAAATAGTTGTTCAATTTCAGAAAAATCAGTTTCCATGTTATGTTTTTGGAATATCGTTTTTAAGCTCTGGAAATATTTGTGTAATCTATTTAATTCACTTTTAAGATCTCTGTCAGACATATCAGAAGATGTAGCCAATTTTGCTTCGGTTGCAGGTTCAGAGATCATCTTAGTGATTTCCATGAATGATTTCATAGCCGCAAGAAAATCTTCTCTTGCTTGTTCTACATCATTAGGTAGAGAACTTTCCAATGATTCCACTGCTGCGTGCCCTTTTTCATATAGAGTTTGTATATCAGAAGGTACTAAATCACCATAAGATCTATCTAATTGATTTAAGATTTGTCTGTCTGCTTGTATGGCAATCTCTAATAAAATATTAGTATTTTTTTGTGCATATGCGTCACTAACTAACGATGTTGACGTTGTTCCAAAAATTAATACAAATATTGTAAATAATGCCAATATTTTCATTTCTCTTCCTCCATATTCTTTCGTAATTTTACCAGGTTTTGCAAATCTTTCTTTTCAATTTCTACAACACCATTACGTTCCAATCTCTTAACTGCACGCCACATGGTAGTTCTTGGTTGTAAGAATTTTTTACGCAATTCACTTTCAAGTACCTGTCCTCCATTATTAGAGATAAACCTCACTATTTCTTTATCATCTTCACGAAGATCTGGCTTTAATTTGAAAATTGTTTCAGTATCAGTTGTTTCAGTATCAGTTGTTTCAGTTTTTTGTATTGTTTGTTGATCATGTATTGGTTTGACTGTTTTTTGTTTAATACGAATAATTGCGGCTACTCCCATAACGGCAGCCACTATAACTCCACCAATGATTGCATATGTGAGATAATCAGATTGAGGTGTAGAATTAACTGGAATTGTAGGATCAGGAATATTTGGAATTGTAGGATCAGGAATATTTGGAATTGTA
>JAOUAY010000094.1 GCA_029860565.1 Candidatus Nitrosopumilus sp. | reverse complement strand
AGCCAATTTCACGAATGTTTCTTAAAATTGCATTTTTTGCACCTGTGTCAATTACTACAACGGATTTGTCACCTTGACCAAAGACCTGTTCATGTTTTGTGGATACAACATTCATGAATTGTTCTGAATCATAATGAGTGGCAGATGTAAGCTGTGTTTTGATTTTATCAACATCTATTTCAGAGTCTGAAACAACAAGTGCAGCCATCATCACACCACTTGTTCGAAGTTTCTTTGTTATCTCACGAGTGTCAATTCCAGAGATTCCAGGTACTTTTTCATTGTAAAGCCACTCATCAAGAGTCATCGAAAGATTCCAATGACTTGCAGTTAATGACAATTCATGAACTACTAATCCACGAATTTGTATTTTATCAGATTCAAAGAATTTTGGAATTCCATCATCATCCTTAATCGACGGATCAGGAACACCATAATTTCCAACCAGAGGATAAGTCAATGTAAGAATTTGGCCATTATAAGACGGATCAGTAAGGGCTTCAGCATAGCCAACCATGCCAGTATTGAAGACAATTTCTCCAAAAACAGTAGTAGAATAACCAAAACCTTCACCATTAAGAACAGAGCCATCATCAAAAATCAGCTTTCCAAACTTTTTTGCGTGACTTGATTTCTTTGTAGTAATTGTGACCCTCGTAAAGTCCAAATTATTATGAATTTAAGTTTTGTGCGTATTATAAATTCAAGAAAACAGATCGCAGAAAAAAATCATCCAGTTAGAGGGCTTGGAATTCTTCACTCCACTTGTGATAAGCACGAATCATTTCAGTGGAAACACTTGGTTTTCTTCTTGCCATTATATCTTTGAAATCAGATGTTGTAAGTTCTCGGGGTTGTACTGGAACCTCACCTTCAACTGGCTCATGATAGTCAGGTGCATTGAAAATTTCATGAACTGTCTTAATTTGTGCAGCTTGACATACATCCTTGATGTCACTTGCACTGTAACCGTCAAATAATTTTGCTAGTTCAGTATTATTTACATTGAGGTTTTTACTTAAAGGAGCAGTGTATTGATCAAACAAGTTTTCTCTAGCTGCTTGTGTTGGTAGTGACACATAGATTCTCTTTTGAAATCTTCTAAGGAAAGGCCAATCAAGACTCCAAGGTTTGTTTGTTGCTCCAATCACATACAGCATCAATTGTTTTCCTTTACTGTTAACACCATCCATCTCAGTTAGAAATTGATTTTTAGTTCTAACTTCTCCACCCACTTCGCTGTTTCTAGAGCCCAATAAGGAATCAACCTCATCTACAAATAAAATAACTGGTTTACCTTCTTTCTCAGCATATTTCCTTGCCATTGCAAATAATTTTGAAACATTCTTTTCTGCCTCACCTAACCATTTACTCATCATAGATGATGCATCGACATTTATGAAATAACCATCCATCTCATTTGCAGTAGCTGCTGCAAGCATAGTTTTTCCTGTACCTGGTGGCCCGTATAGTAACATTCCTTTTGGCCATCCAAGAGGAAACAAGTCAGGTCTTTTAGTAGGATAAACAATTGATTCACGTAAAGCACTTTTAGCATCATCCAAACCAATTACTTGGTCCCAAGTAACATCAGGTTTCTCTTTCATTACTAATTCTTCAAAATCATTTTCATTTTCTTGTCTTTTCACAGATGCCTTTTGATCTGCTTCAGAAGCTTTAGGATCAACTGCAGGTTCTACGCCGTGAGACTGTTGTAATGCACTAATTCTACTATGATAAGAATTGCACCTATCTTTGTAAATTTGGTTTAGTTTACTATTCGGATATAACTGTAATAATTTTACAAGGGCATCAATTGCTTGTTGATAGTGAGTTATTGCCATTCCACGAGCACCTTGAGAATCAAATTTGATAGCTTCAGAAGCGTATTTGCTTGCTGTGTTTTCTAATTCTTGGGGGGCTAAACTCATCTTAATTACCTACGCAGTATCTCCTGGAGAATTTTGTTGGTATTCTACGGTGTTAATCTCTGTCGCAAAATTGGTTAAATTAATTGCACTTGTTTCTTGTTCATCAAAATCAGGTCCGTCACGGTATCTCTTTTTAAAATCAGATTTCTCAGAGATATTACTATGCATCTCTTTGACTTTATTTATAGAGTCTTCAGCAGAGATTATCAATAAAGATACTTCATCATCCAAATCTCCTAAAGAATTTGCAGTCTCAGAAATAATTGAAGTGAAATCCTGCAGTATTGAACGTATTTCTTTTTTATCAGCATATTTACACATCATAAAATCAGCAATTCCAACAATTTTATCTAAATCTTGTAGTTCCTCCAAAGTGAGTTTATCAATTTTAGAATCATCAGAAGGTTTAATCTCAGATAATTTTTTATCAATTTTTGAAGAGATTGCTCTAATACGACCCATATCTTTTAGAAAATCTCGTTTTTGATTTAACATTGCTAGGTATTGCATAATTTTAAAAAATCAAGATTAGGATACTGCTTACTTAATTTAGAGTCCACCATCAATTTTACTTCATCAAGTAAAGTTGATGATTCAGTATTGGATTGACTAAAATCAAATCTTGCAGTAGTAAGAACAGCAGAATCAAGTACGATACTTCCCAAATGGACAGATATTTCAGATAATTTTTGGCTACATTTTGGAAACACATCAAACAATTTAGCGCTAACAGTTCTAATCATAGGAATAGATGAAGGAAGAACTTCAGGTATGCTACCTATATTAGAAATTTGCATCATATTCTTTTTTACCTGTAAGAGAATTTCCAGAGAAAGTTTCACTAGATGTTCTAGTTTCATGGCACCCACATGAATTTTGTCAGATTCATCAAAATCAAGAATCAAATCTTTATTTGATTTTTTTAGTTCATTTTGTTTGCCATCAAGAATCTTAATGACATCATCTAATAGATTTACAGAGTATCCCAATCTTGGAACAATGGTCACTGAATGAGAAATGTTTTCAACTTCCAATGAATTAACACTGTAATTTACCAACATACCGATTGTTACTTTGAGATTTAGTATATCTGGACAGTGTAACAATGGATTTAGTAACCACAGTTACACTAAACTACAGATACAATTTTGATTTTTTTTGAGTATTTGTGTAAAGGAATTTAGCTCTCAATTTTACCTAATAACAAATCAAGAAAAAACATGGTAAATGAGCATGTTTTAACGGTCAGTTTAGAAGAATTTGGGTTAAGTAAGTATGAATCACAGGCATATGTAGCTCTAATTGCAAGGGGAACAATTTCTGCAAGTGAATTAGCATATTACTCAGAAATCCCGCGAACAAAAATTTATCCAACTTTACTAAAATTAGAGAATAAGAAATTAGCAATAATTTCAAAGAGCAAACCAATAATGTGTACCGCAATTGCACCTGAAGATGCTTTTGATGGAATAATTCATGAGCAAATCAATAAAGTAAATGCAATGAATACGTTAATTTCCAATTTAAAGAAGGCAAGCGAGGAATCTAGGAAGACGAGAGGGTCCGAGGAAAAAAGATACTTTCATTTGAGTGCAAATAACGTTTTATCTCAACTCCAAACAATGATCGAGGGTTCAAAATCATCAATCAAAATAATGGCAGATCAGTGGGGTTTTGGATTATTAGCAGAATGCAAGGAGCAATTATTATCAGTATCACGTCGCAATTTAGATGTCAAAGTACTTGTCTCACCATCACAAATATGTTCTGAATCATACAGAGTAATTCCAGACGGAATTGAAATTAGAGCATCAGACATCACACAAAATTGTTTTATTTTTGATGAAACAGAATTACTAATAATAAATAATGATAATGGGAAAGGAGCAATTTTTTCATCAACGGATATTTTAGGAATCAATCAAGAAAAAATGTTTTCAAACATTTGGAAAAATGCTATAAAAACCAAAGCTCTTGCAGATATGACTAAAACAGAAGCATATGAAATTTATAAAATTATCAAAACCGTGAATGAAACAGGTTTGACATATCTTCTCAACTCTGCAATGATATCAAAAAAACCAGAGGTAGACATGTTGAAATTATTAGAAAAAAATGGAATAGATCTAAAATCAAAAACACTAGACGATATAATTGAGATAACAGATGCCATAATGCAAATTACATGCTCAGGACATGTTAATTTTGAGGCAAACACCAAAAACATTACAGTGGAGTCAAGACTAAACAGTGGACATTCACTTCCATGGGTATCTATTTTGGATGGATGTCTTCAAAAACAAGGATACAAAACTAAGACGGTGTATCAAAATAATTCAAGTAAGGGCGAAAAAGTCCACATAAAAATAAGTAAAAACTAATGTCAGACATAGAATAATCATTTTAAAGAATCAATAATAGCTGTTTTCACATTATTTTCCGATTCTTTACCAGTAACATACTCAAGCTAAAATTAAGATACTTGGAAATAAAATTACCTGTAAGATTTTCTTCAATGAGATTGAAAGTCTTTTTGTATATTATTTTTTGTCAAACAGCATCATATTCCAGTTTAATTAATTCAAGGATTTTAGGATCTAACTTCTCAAAACATTTGTGAAGTTCTTCTGCATCTAATTCCTCATCATGAAATAACATATACTAATCTAAAATTAGAATTTGTATATTCATTACATTTGCAGATAATAAACATGCACTAAATGCTCAAAATTTTATAGTTTTAAAAAAGTGAAAAAAATTTAGGTAAAAATTACATTATTGTGTAGAATCATCTGACTAATCTGAATACAATACATCATCAATAAATAATTCCAAATAAACATAAAAAATATGCAAATGATTTCAATCAATTATATTTTAGAATGCATGCCTAAAGAAAAAAACTATTTTGACGACATGTGGAAAGTGTGCTTAAATGAAAACAAAAAAAGATTCACCAGGACCAAATTAAAAGACATATTAAAAAAAATGGAGGCGTTGGGATACATCAAAAAATACGGTCACAGAAGTGACACATTTTATGAAAAAAATTATCATTATTCATTTGAAGAAAACATAGGATTTATCAATAATCTCATGTTTACTTTTGAATCTAAAATAAACATAGCAATAAAAAATATAGAAAATAAGAAAATATTTCTAGACATATCAAAAGATCTTAATTCATACAAATTTAGCAAATATACAAAAATAAATTATGAGTCACTACTAGAAGGAATGTCAAGTATGTTTGAACTGGCATCTTCAATCCTATTAACTAAAGAAGAAAGTGAGGATGGTGAATTAAAAAAAGA
>JAOUAY010000013.1 GCA_029860565.1 Candidatus Nitrosopumilus sp. | reverse complement strand
TATGATTTCACAAGCAGCCAAAGTGAGATTGCTTGGTGTTAGAGTAAAGTCAGGAAATCAAGGATTGGAAATTCATGGAAATGATGCAACAATTATTGAAATTGAAGGAGGAAAAGAAGCAGAGCCAATCATAACCAGAGTGCTATCAATCATACCAACAGAAAATGGTAAAAATATGATTTTAGCTGCTGACAATAAAAGGAATTTATTTAACATTAGTGATTCTTCAAATTCAACTAGTATCTGTGTAGAAGGAGATGTGATAGAATGCATGCCGTCAAAAATTTATGGGAATTCAATTACGCTAGATGAAAATTCTTTTGTAAGAAAATTAGACAATGATGAATCCATTCCTTCGTTGTCTCAGCTCAGAACAAAAATTAGTGATGTCAAAGTAGATGAAAGTTATTGTATTGAAGCAATTGTTTTGAAAGTTCCTGAAAGACGTGAGGTTCAAACAAAATCAGGTGAATCAATAGCACTTTCAGAAATGTTTGTGGAAGACGATACAGGACAAATTTGGGTAAAGGGTTGGAGAAATCAAGCAAGAATTATTGACAAGTGTGAATTGGGAGAAATTATTTCCATTACTGGACTTAATGCTAAAGCAGGATTAGAAGGTAGAATAGAATTATTTGTTACACCATTTTCTAAAATAACAAAAAAGAATTAAGAATCCCAAAAACCTCTGGTTACAACATATTGTCTTTCTGCCTCATAGATTTGTTTAAACAAATGTTCTTCATCTATCATATTTCTCAATATTCTTGCTGCAGTATCAGCACCTACACCATATCCGGATATTACAGTAATAGCAATTTTGCCAAAATTTTCAACTAAGGAAGCGACTTTCCAGGCTCGTTTATACTTGTGTTTTTCATCTGCAGTTAGTTTTTTTCCATCATGTTTTTTACGAATAATTTTAGGAAGATCAAAATCAGAATAATATGTTGCAGTTATTTGTCTTGCTTTACAATAAGGACATACGATTAGATTTTTGACCTCAAATGTTTGAAATACACGTTCCCATTTTCCGCAGCGAGCACAAATCAAACGATGTTTGGTCTTTTCAAGTCTAGCTTTTACAAGATCAAGAATGCCTTTGTCAAGATTTGCTGGAGATGAATAATATTTTGCAGTATGATCTAAAATTGGTTCTGCCAGCTTTGAAAATTGATCAACTTCAAACCAAGTGACATGAATTTCATCGTCTTTAATCTTTTTTAGAATTTTGTCAGTGTTTTTAAGATCATATTTGTCATGAAACAATTCACGTAGAGCTTCATGTACAAGAGCTGTTTTAGAATATCGTTCATATAAGAATCTGGCAGATTTTTTTTCATATATTGCACCACGACCAACTACACCAAATTTTTTTGCAACACACCATGTCCTCCAATTTACATTATGAGTTCCAGTTAATGATGCACTGACAATTGATTGTAAATCATAATCATCTTTTAGTACTTCAAGGAAAAGTTTTTCTGAAATACGGGATTGAGAAGATAAAACTATTCTGTAACCATCAGAACGAGAATCAACAATAGATCCCAACATGGAAGAAAGCATTGAAGAAAGTAGTGTTGATAATGTAGAATTAATTTTAGTTCCAAAACAAGAATGAATTACGATTGAGCCTTGAGATCTATTGGATTCAATTACTATGTTATTCTCATCAGGGATTTTATCAAAACTTAATTTTTCAATTACTTTATTCGCCAATGTAAAATTCCCACTCTTAACTTTACTACGAAAATTTCCTACCTTACGTGCAGTTTTATAATCAATAGGAATACTTTCTCCTTCCCAATATGGAACTGTAATTCCTCCTCCCCTGAAAGGTTCAACATTGACACTAAATGATTTTTCATCAACATTCAGTATTCTCCATTGTGAGCCCTTTAGTACAAAGATATTTCCTGAATCACCAAAATCACCTACAAATCTTTGATCTAAAGATCCAATAATTTTTTTGCCAACACTGTCAAAAACTTTGAATTTTAGAATATCAGGTATTGTTGAGAGATTTTCAAAATAATATTTGAATGAGCGTCCTTTCTTCCAATAAGTCATTTTTGTTCGATCAAAAAATATCAAATAGTTTGAATCAAGTAAATCCAATACATCAATTAGATCTTCAATTTTTAAATTTCTAAAGGAGTAAGCTTTTGTTACTAAATCAAAAGCTTGTTCAACTGAAAGTTCTCCAATTTGCATTGATAGTCCAACTAGATGATGAGCTAAAACATCAAGAGAACCATCATGAATTTTTTGTTCTTCAATTGAGCCTTCTTCAATACGATCAAGTATAGCTCGTGCTTCAAATTCATCGTCAGGATTATTTGTAATGATTAATCCTTGAGCTGATGCATCACGATTGTGTTTACTTCTACCTATTCTCTGGACAAATTTTGATACTTGTCTTGGAGAACCATAATGAATTACTAATTCAACGGATCCAATATCTAATCCTAATTCTAAAGAAGATGTACATACTACAATGCCACGTTTTCCTTCACGTAGAATTAGTTCAGTTTCTTCTCTTACTTCTTTTGAGAGAGAACCATGATGTAGTTCAATTGGAATGGAAGATTTTTCTTTTAATATCGATGCTAAAAATTCGGCTTCCCCCCTAGTATTAGTAAAAAGAAGTATAGGAGAATCTAAATCTAATTCTAATACATATTCGATGATTTTTTCTGCTACATCAGAAATTGTTCCATTAACATACTTTATTTCTACATCATATTTCCTTACAGATGTATCTCGAATTATTGCACATTTTCGTTTGGTACCTACAACAAATTTTCCTGCTTCATTAAAATTTCCAACTGTTGCAGATAATCCAATTTTTGTAAGGGGAAATTTTGAGTTTAATTCTAATCTTTCAATACTTAATGATAGTTGGGAGCCTCTTTCACTGGATAACAGCTCATGCACTTCATCTATTACAATCCATTCTAAATCAGATAATGCAGTAAGCATTTTGACTTGTGTTAAAAGAATTACTAGAGTTTCAGGAGTGGTGATTAAAATGTCTGGAGGATTTTCAGTGATTTTTTTTCTATCTTTTTGACTAGTATCACCGTGTCGAATTTCAATTGTTAGTTGATTTGCATGCGCATATTTTGTAATTCTTCTAAAGACATCACGATTTAATGCCCTTAAAGGAGTAATGTAAAGAGTTTTAATCTTTCCAGTTTTTTTAGAATTTTTTAAAAGTGAAAAAATTGGGATAACTGAACATTCAGTTTTTCCTGAACCTGTTGGTGCAATAACAAGACAATCTTTTTTTTGTAAAATTATCGGTGATGCCTTTTTCTGAATTTCTGTCAGTTTAGAAAATCCAAATTTTCCAAATAAAGAATCAAGAACTTGATTTGATCTTGCCGTTTGATCTTGATCTTTCATAAACAATTACACCGACTATACCAAGTGCAAATAAAACTACAATGATAATTGGAATTGAATCGAAAATTCCTGCCATTATTTAACCTAAGAATAGAGCATTAAAAATCTTCAGTATCATCAGAAAGTCCAATTTTAGTAATCGTGTAAGAAAAATTTTCTTTTTTTAATGCCCAGTAAATTTCACCATTAAAATTTGACGAGTTCTTGAAAAGATGAATTTTGATATGTGTGAAAGGATCAATTGCACTTTGCATATTTTCAACTTCTTTATCATCTATAGCTCTAATCATATTAGTAACAACGATTGGAATTTTTTTTGTAATTGCAAATTTTGATAATTCATGCATGTATTTCATAAATAATGAATTTTTTTCAAAAATAGATTCATCAGTTCGGTATTCATAAGAAAATAAATCAGTAATATTATCAATTACTATTAACGAAAAATTATTCTCTACGATATTTTGTAACGATTTGATTTGTTCTGAAGTATTTGTAATTCTAGACACTGTTATTTTTTCAAGTAAATCAATCTCTATTTTTAATTCTTTTTGAATTTCTAATATTCGTTCAGGTCTAAATCCACCTGACGTATCCAAGTACAAAATATTACCACCGTTTTTGATTGAATTTATCAGTATTTGTAATAATAGTAGAGTTTTTCCAGTTCCACGTCCACCAAAAATATCTACAATCACACCATCAGGAATTCCTCCAGACAAGAATTTGTCTAATTTTTGTAAACCGGTAGAAATCATTTGTATAATTATTAGAAAACGAAGAAAAAATTTAAGGAATTTCAATATTTACAAAGGAGGTAAGGCTTTTATGCTAGAGAACAAGGTTGCAAAACAAGTGAACAATTAGTGTCCCAGACAAATAGTGCAAAAAGACCTCTTACAACTCTTCAAAAAAGTACCAAGAAGAAAGTTACTGTAAGACTGAAAAATGAAGTTGAATACAAAGGAAAAATGGATAATGTCGATTCTTATATGAATTTGATAATGACTGATGCTGAAGAAATTCATGACGGTAAAACAATTGCAAATTATGGTAGAGTTATCGTAAGAGGCAATAATGTATTATTTATCAAACTAGAAAGCGAACTTTAGTTACAAGTGTGGTTTTATGACCAATAATTTTCTATTTACATCTGAATCAGTAACAGAAGGTCATCCAGATAAAATATGTGACAATATTTCTGATGCATTCTTAGATGAATACCTTCGACAAGATCCAAATTCAAGAGTTGCTGTTGAAACAATGGTTACTACTGATTTTGTAGCAGTTGCAGGAGAAGTAACATCTAAAGCAAATTTTGATAAAAAAGCTCAAGAAGAACTGGTTAGAAAAACAATCAGAGAAATTGGATATGATAATAAAGATTTGATGTTTGATACTGAATCTTGTGAAGTGACTTTACGTCTTCATTCTCAAAGTCCAGATATCAGTCAAGGTGTTACAGCTACTGAAAATAAGGAGCAAGGAGCTGGAGATCAAGGGTTAATGTTTGGATATGCTACAAATGAAACAAAAGAGCTAATGCCAATGCCAATTTTGCTTGCACAAAAGCTTGCACAAAAATTAGCTGATGTTAGAAAAAATAATGTTCTTACTTGGGTAAGACCCGATGGGAAAACACAAGTGTCTGTTAGATATGAAGATAATAAACCAACTAAAATTGAAACAGTGGTAGTTTCAACACAACATGCACCAGAAGTTTCTCAAGAGGAAATTTCAAGAGAAATTATTGATAAAATTATCAAACCAGTTTTAGGAAATCTATGGAATGACGATATTAAAATTCACATTAATCCTACAGGAAAATTTGTAATTGGTGGTCCACATGGAGATGCAGGATTAACCGGAAGAAAAATTATTGTTGATAGTTATGGTGGATTTGGAAGACATGGTGGTGGAGCTTTCTCAGGTAAGGATCCATCCAAAGTAGATAGATCTGCATGTTACATGTGTAGATATATTGCAAAAAATCTAGTAGCAGCAGGATTATCTGATAGATGTGAAGTCCAACTTGCATATGCAATTGGAGTTGCAGAGCCAGTATCACTTTATGTTAATACATTTGGAACAAACAAAATCCCTGAAAATCAGATTGAAGATTTAGTCAGAAAGAACTTTGATATGAAACCATCAGGAATAATTTTACAATTGGATTTAAAGAGACCAATATACAAAAAAACGGCATCTTATGGTCATTTTGGAAGAAATGAGCCAGAATTCACTTGGGAAAAAACAGACAAATCTGAAATATTAAAGCAATCTGCCGGACTCTAATAGGTCTATCATAGATTGGAATTTTAGATTAGAGATTTTCTTTAACTTTTCATGATTTCCTTTAAAATTACCAATTAGAATATTGAGATCATCAATTCCAAAATCAGATTTCGAATTAATTATGGCATCGTGATATGCATCTTCCAAATTTATTTTTCTTATTTTTGTTTTAGTTCCTTTAGAGAAGAGCTTTACATATTTTTCAAAAGTAATGTAGTTAGGTCCAACAAGATCAATAATTTTATTATTAAATTTCATCTCAGTAACAGCCTCAAAAATAACTTTTATTACATCAGTAACATGAATTGGTTGAATTGAATATGCACCAGAACCTGGAATTTTAATTTCTCCATTCTTAATTTGTTTTTTTAGATATTTTGTAAAAAGATCATCTTTTCCAACTATGTATGACGGTCTGAAAATGGTGTAATCCAAACCAGAGTCAATGATTTGTTTTTCTGCATTATATTTTGAAATAAAGTAACCTAATGAGGTATTTGGAGAAACTCCCAAACCACTAAAGTAAATGATTTTTTTGATTTTAGATTTTTTACTTATCTTTACAATATGTTTTGTAAATTCTGTATTTATCATGTCATAATCAGCTTTCACAGATTGTTTTCCTATTCCAACAAGATGAATTAATACATCTGAATTTTTAATTTTTTGAAGAAGATTTTTTTCATTATAGTTTTTTGAGATGATTTTAGATTCGAAATTCAATTTTTTAAAATCACTTCTAGATATTGAAATTAAATCAACATTTTGTTTCGATAAGTACTTCCTAAGATTTTTTGCAATAAAACCACTTGCTCCAGTAATAACAATTTTAGGACATTTGGCCATAATAGAAGAAAGTTAATTTTAATTTTAAATCTATTTAGTTGAATTTGAAATTAATGAAATAAGAGTTAATACCATAAAATGAACACAGCAAACATGGAAGAAGAGAAGATAAAATTAAAGACAGGTTACACTACAGGAAGTTCTGCAACTGCAGCATCTAAAGCCGCATTATTATCTATAATTAATCAGCAAAAAATAGAAAATGTAGATATTTTGTTACCTAAACGATCTTTTATTCAAATTCCAATTCATTCTTGTGAATTTACAATCAATAATGCAAAATGTTCTGTAATCAAAAACGGGGGAGATGATCCTGATGTTACTCATGGTGCAGAAATTATTGTTGAGTTGGAATTCACAGACAAAACAAACGAAATTGAGATTGATGGGGGTGAAGGTGTAGGAATTGTTACCAAACCTGGATTAGGTTTAGAAATTAATAAACCTGCCATAAACCCAGTTCCCAAAAAAATGATTACTGAAAATTTAAGAGAAGTTGGAAAGGAAATTCTTTTAAAAAAAGGAATTAGAGTAATCATTTCAGTTCCTAAAGGTAAAGAATTAGGACCAAAAACTGACAATCCAAGATTGGGTATTACAAATGGGATTTCAATTTTAGGAACTAGTGGAATTGTTATTCCATTTTCTACAGCATCTTATGCAGCATCCATAAGACAGAATTTGGATGTAGCAATTGCAATGGGTAATGATACAGTAGTACTTACAACTGGTGGAAGAAGTGAAGATTTTGCAAAGAAGATAGTAGATTTGCCAGAACACTGTTTTGTTCAGATGGGTGATTTTTCAGGATATACAATTCAACAATGTGGTAGAAAGGATATCAAAAAAGCATATGTTGTTGGTTTTATTGGAAAACTTGCAAAAATGGCAGCAGGTGTAAAACAAACCCATGTCAAAGGCTCAAAGGTAGACATGAGTTTTTTATCAGAATTAGCTAAAAGATGTAATGCAGGAGATAATCTAATTCAAGATGTTAAAAAAGCAAATACAGCAAGACATGTTTCTGAAATAATTCAAGAAAACAAGATAGAAGGATTTTTTGACTTGATTTGTAGTGAGACGCATAAACATATGAGAAAACATTCTGAAGAAAAAGTTTCAATAGATGTAATATTATTTGGTTTTGATGGAAATATTTTGGCTAGAAAATCCGAAGAGTAAGGTATTTTATTAAAGTTGAAAGATTTTGATTATGGAAAAAACTTCCGTCCTTGCTATTACTAAAAATGGAGTAAATATTGGTGAAAACCTAAAGAGATTATTTCCAGAATGGAGTATATTTGCACCTTCAAAACTATCAAATGAAAAGACTGGAATTATATGGTATTCTGAGCCTACATCAGAAAAAATTGTTGAACTTTTTAAAAATAATAATGCATTAATCTGTATTTTCTCATTAGGTGCAGTAATTAGATTAATTGCACCATATTTGAAAGATAAGAAAACTGATCCTGCAGTAATTGTAATTGATGATAAAGCAAATTTTGTAATTAGTGTTTTATCTGGACATATAGGAGGAGCAAACGAACTAACCGAAGAAATAGCAAGAAAACTTGGCGCATTACCTATAATTACTACAGCAGCAGATGTTAACAAAACGATAGCAGTTGATCTTGTAGGAAGAGAATTTAATTGGAAGATTGATGATGACTCTACTGTGACAAAAATTAGTGCACATATGGTAAATGAAGAACCTATTGGTATTTTCCAAGAAGCAGGTATTAAAAATTGGTATAAAAAATTACCAAAAAATGTTTTAATTTATGAGAATATGGAAGATTTAAAAAAATCAAATTCTAAAGCTCATCTTATAATTTCTGATAAAGTTATCGATGAAGAAATATCTAAAGAATCTGTGATATATCGTCCTCCAAGCTTAGTAATTGGAATTGGATTACATTGGGATACTGCAAAAGAAACCATTAGAGAAGGAATTCAAAATTGTTTAGATAAATTCCAACTCAATTCAAAATCTATTGCAAAGCTAGTATCAATAAAAAAACCAGAAGATGTTCAAGGATTGATAGATCTTGGAAAAGAAATGAAAATTCCTATAGAGTATGTTAGTAGAGAAGATTTAGCTGAAATTTCTGCCCCAAATCCTTCTGAAACGGTAAAAGCTTTTGAAGGAACTGCAAGTGTATCAGAAGCTGCTGCCATCAAAGTGTCAGGAGGAGAATTGATAGTAGAAAAACAGAAATTTCCACCAAATTTGACTATAGCCATAGCGAGGATTTTGAATTGAAACGTGGATTATTATTAATTGATAGAGGAAGTAGGGAAAGAGAAGCATCTGAAGAATTAGACGTTATTTGCCAAGGAATTAAGGCAAAGGGTGACTATATTTTTACAGATTTTTGCTTTCTAGAGGTAGAACCACCATATATTGAGGATGGAATTACCAAATGTCTAAAAGAAGATATTGATTCTTTGACCATAGTTCCATATTTTTTGTATCCTGGTAAAAAAGTAAAAAATGCAGTTACTGATGTAATGAAATTTCAAAAAGATACCAAAGTGAAATTTATAGTTACAAAACAAATGAGCATGCATAAAACTTTGGTTGATGTTGTTGAAAATAGAATATCTACAACATTAGAAGAAAATAAAATTACTCTTTCAAATAATGAAGTAGATGTAATGATAATTGGACATGGGAGTAAAGATCCAAATGCACAAAGATCATTAGATTATATTGTAAATGAACTAACAAATTCATACCGAAATGTTAGCAGATGTTGGTTAGAAATAGAACAACCAGATATTTTTAAAGGAATTAAAAAATGTGAGAAAGATAATCCTAAAGTCTTGATAATTGTTTTTTATTTTCTTCATGAAGGTGCACATGTTAAAACTGATATTAATAATGATTTGATACCAGCTTTAGAAAATTCTACTATAGAAAAAGCATACATTACAAAACATATTGGTACAGATCAAAAAATGATAGATTTGATATTGGAGAGAGCAAAAGAGGTAGAAGATGCAAACTAAAAAAGGCCAATCAATTGAAGATGCAAGTATGCAAATGATTGAAGACGAGATAGGTTCTCATGATTTTAGTGAAAAAGAATGGCCTATTGTAAGAAGGATTATTCATTCAACGGCAGATTTTGATTTTGCAGATAAAAACAAGTTAATTTTTCATAAAGATGCAATTCAAAGTGGTATGAATGCTTTGAAAAATGGTTGTAGTATAGTAGTTGATGTAAATGGTGTGATTGGAGGAATGAATAAACAAAATCCAAAAGATTTTGGAAATAATATAATTTGTAATATTTCAAAACCAGAAATTATGGAATTGGCAAAAAAAGAAGGTAAAACTCGTTCCCAAGTATCAATGAGAGTTGCTGCATCAGATATTGATGGAGGAGTTGTAGCAATAGGAAATGCACCTACGGCTCTTCAAGAAGTAATTCAGATGGTTAAAGAAGGTATATCAAAACCTGCACTAATTATTGGAATTCCAGTAGGATTCATCTGTGCTGCTGAATCAAAAGAAGAATTATCAAAATTGGAAGAAGCTCCATTTATTACCAATATTGGTAGAAAAGGAGGAAGTTCTTCAGTGTCCGCTACAATTAATGCACTTTTCAAATTAATCAGAGCAGAATCATCTTTTTGAATATTTTAAACAATTTTTAACAAAGATTTGGGCATAATTCGAGCTGTCAAAATATAGGTGTCCATAAGATGCCAACGTATTATCTTGAATTAACCCATCTTGTTGCTTTTTAATTCCTTCACCAATTTCTAAGGCATAAGCAAATTTTGAATCAGATGAAACTGAATCTAACTGTGAATAATGAAATTCATGACCTTGAAAATTATGTAGTTTTTTAGAGATCGGATTTTTTGTAATTATTTTCCCTTTTGTATAATTGAGTCTCATTTTCTTGGTCATTTTAGTTTCAGCATCAAATATGCCAATCATTTTATATTTTTTATTTTGTGATGAAATAGATTTTGTTAGATACATCAATCCCCCACATTCAGCATAAATTGGGAGATTATCTTCAGACAGTTTTTTAATTAATTTTTTCATAATTTGATTTTTTTCAAGAGAGTTTCCTAAAATTTCTGGAAATCCACCACCAATGTAAAGCCCATCACATTTTGGAATTTTTTTGTCTTTTACAGGACTAAAAAATTTTAAATTTGCACCTTCACGACGTAATGCTTCAAGATTATCTTGATAATAGAAATTAAATGAAGTATCAAGTGCAACCGCAATAGTAGTTTTTGTTTTCTTGTGTAAGGGTTTTGATTTTTTTGTAAGTTGAGTGGAGTTTTTTATAATTTTAATTATTTTATTAATATCAAGAAATTTTGAAATAATTTTTGCAACTTTTTCAATTTGAGTTTTGAGAGTTTCACTTTCTAGAGTAGAAATTAATCCAAGATGTCTAGATGGCATGTTAAGTGAAAGATTTTTGGGAATTACACCAACAATTGGGATTTTTGTTTTTTCTAGAGCAGTTCTACATAATATTTCATGCTTTTTACTGCCTATTTTGTTTAGAATAATTCCAACAATACAAGAATTACTATGAAATTTTACAAATCCAAGGGCAGTTGCAGCAATAGATCGAGAAGTTTTGCTTGCATCTAAAACTAACAGTACTGGAGATTTGGTTAGTGAGGCTACATGATGAGTACTAGCATAGTTTGAATCACCACCAAAGCCATCATAGTATCCCATGACACCTTCTATAACAGATACATTTGATTTTGAATTTGAAATGAAACTATTCAAAAGTTGATTCTTACCCATCAACCAAACATCCAAGTTGTATGTTTCATGTTTTGAAATACTTGATAGATAACTTGGATCAATATAATCAGGTCCAACCTTAAATGGTTGAACAGAAAACCCATGTTTTTGTAAAGAATGAATGATTGAACATGTAATTGATGTTTTACCCACTCCACTAGTAGCACCTGCGATAACAATTCTAGGAATTTTCAATTTGCATGACTAGAATGATTTTTTATTTAAACTGATAGATTTTATAAAATCCTCAATGTTTTTAGTGAGATTCATCAAAGTATAATTTATGGAAAAAGATGGATTGACGATTGTTTATACTGGAAAAGGCAAAGGAAAAACAACTGCAGCATTAGGAATTGCATTACGTGCAACTGGATATGAAAAGAAAACTTGTATGATTCAATTCATCAAAGGTTCATGGCATTATGGAGAAATGAATTCATCTAAAAGACTTGAACCAGAATTTGAAATGGTGGCTGTAGGCAAAGGATTTGTAGGAATTATTGATGACAAAAGTTCAAAAGAAGATCATCAAAGAATTGCTAAAGAAGCAATTAGAGTTAGTAATGAAAAAATTCAGTCAAGAAAATATGATATTGTAATTTTGGATGAGATAAACTATGCAGTGAATCTAAATTTAATTTCGATAGATGATGTTCTAGATCTAGTAAAATCTAAACCAAAAGAGGTAGATTTAGTGTTAACAGGAAATTATGCCAAAGATGAAATCATTGAGATAGCTGATCTAGTTACAGAAATGAGAGAAATAAAACATCCGTTTCAAAAAGGAATTAAAGCTAAAAAAGGGATTGATTTCTAACCAGCAACATTAATTTACGCATAGAGAAGTTTTAGAAGAAATGTCTACTGAAATTCAAGAAATGCCTGAACAAGGTGAGATTGTTCTTGCAACTGTTACCAAAGTGATGGATCATGGGGCATATGTAACATTAGATGAATATGATGATATTCAGGGATTTTTACACATTTCAGAAATTGCTCCTGGTTGGATTAGATCAGTGAATAGATTTGTTAGAGACGGAGAGAAAAAAGTTCTGCTAGTAAAAAAAGTAAATTCTCAACGAGGGGATATTGATTTATCATTAAAACAAGTCTCAAAAGATCAAAAAAAGCAGAAGCTAAAAGAAGTTAAGAAATTTGAAAAAGGTAAGACCATATTAAAAAATGTTCAAGATAAAGCAAAATTATCAGATGATGAAATTGAAAAACTAGAAGATAGTATTTATTCAAAATTTGATTCAGTTTATGATGCATTCATATCGATTGGAAGAAATGGAATAGATTCTGTAAAAGAATTGAAACTTGCAAAAAAAACTTCAAGTGTAATTGAAGAAATTTGTTCAAAAATTAAACTCCCTTCTGTTGAAATTAGAGGGATCATGGAAATCACAAATAACAAGTCAGATGGTGTTGAAATAATTAAAAAAGCATTGTTAGATGTAATAAAAAAAGATGATACTATTGATATTACTTATTTGGGAGCACCAAAATATAGACTGTCAATTATTTCAGAGGATTTTAAATCTGCTGAGAAATTATTAAAACCAATTATTGAAGAAATTGAAACTAACATTCAGAAGAAGAAGGGCTCATTCAAATTTACTAGAGAAGAATCAAAGAAAACTAGAGATAATTAAAATGAGATTTTTATTACGAAAATGTTCAAAGTGTAATCACTATACGTTAAAAGAAAAATGTCCAAAGTGTAATGAAGAAACTATTTCTGTACATCCTGCCAAATTTTCACCAGATGATAAATACATGAGATATAGATTAGCTGCAAGATATTCTTAGAAAATCAAGATAGCGACTTATAGTTTTTGTTTACTTAAGGAGAATACCTACCTTCAAGTTTAGTTTCTGCAATTATATGATTTTTCATAGATTCTTCTAATTGCATTTTAGTAGAACCTTTAGCAATATTCAATTTTTGATCTAATGCATATAGTTTGAAAATATACGTATGTTCTTTATCTGGAGGGGCAGGTCCACCATAACCAATTTCACCAAAATCAGTTTCTCCTTCAATACAATTTGATGGAATAGAATTTTCGTCAAATTGATTGATTTTAGGATTAATGTTCCACAAAATCCAATGCACCCAAATTTTTCCAACTGCACCCATAGCATCAGGATCATCCATTATCAAAGCGAGAGAAATTGTATTTTCAGGTACACCACTAATTTTTAGAGGCGGACTATTATTTCCATTTTTATAACCATATTTTTTTGGAATAACATCTTTATTTTCAAATTCTTCACTGGATAAAGTAAAATTTTCCATATCAATATGTAATAAGGCTCAAAATTAAATATTTCTAAGATTCTAGAATTATTCTATCATTTAAAAAAGACATTACTGAGCTTCCATTGTTTTTGATCTGTTTTTTTAATTCTTTATCCATTGTAGCAATAATAACTCTATTTTTTGAAACATAATCAAGTAATTCTTTATCAGCAAATGAGCCAAGTATGGGAATTGTTTTAAAAGATTTTATGTAATTTTGAGTTGAATGAATATCTTGTTTTTTTTCTGGTTTTTTTGCTAGTTCAGATAATTCATTTTTTACAACCTGAGGTACAACAAAAGTGACTTTACCTATTTCAACATCTAGATTATCTATATTTTTAATTCTTCTTGTTGCTAGATGAATGAGAAAATTTGTGTCACAGATTACTTCAACCAACTATTCCCGCACCAATAAGTCTCCATCTTTCAGCAATTCTTCTACTAATTGCAACATTACCACCTTCAAAGATGCATGCAGGTCTTCTTAATTCAATTTCAATATTTTTGGATTTTATTTTAGTGACTTTACCTAATATAGGAGCAGTTCCAATATTTAGTCGAAGTAGTTCTCCAGATTGAATTGGCTGTACTTTAATATCTTCAGTTGCACCTACTGCAGAATCAAACAAGTTTACTTCTAATTTTAACAGAATAGTATTTTCAGGAAGTGTACCAGGTTTACCAATAACTGAACCAATAAATGAATCACTTCTAGTCATAGAGGGATCTAATTTTGTTCCAATAGCAACCAAACCACCAGGTTTTACTGAATCAACAATTCCTGCGGCAGTTCCCAATGAAGTAATTTCGGTAAGCAGTGGTTCGTATGTCTTTTTCTTCTCATTCAATATACCAGGCTTAATCTCAATTTCATCTCCAATATTGAAAATTCCTTGAGTAAGACTTCCACCAATTACACCTCCTTTGATATCTTTTAATTTTATACCAGGTTTGTTTACATCAAAAGAACGTAAAACATGCATGACCGTATCTGCTTTTTCATCTCTTTCAGGTGTTTTGATTGTTGACTCTATAGCACCAATCAATGCATCAATATTTAATCCAGATTGTGCAGAAATTGGAATTATTGGAGCTTTTGCAGCATGAGTCCCTTTAACAAATTTTGTAATTTCCTGATAGTTTGCAAGAGCTTCCTCATAAGAAAGTAAGTCGACTTTATTTTGAACTATAACTATTTGTTGAATTCCAAGAGTTTGAAGAGCCAGTAGATGTTCCTTAGTTTGTGGTTTAGGAACTGTTTCATTTGCTGCAGCTAATAGTAATGCACCATCCATTAGTGCAGAGCCCGAAAGCATGTTTGCCATTAGACTTTCGTGTCCCGGACTGTCTACAAAACTTACAACTCTAGATAATTCACTCTCTTTTCCACAATTATTACATTTTGGAGTTGTAGAATATCCTAAAGGTTCTTCACAACTTTTACATTTGTAAAAAGCTGCATCAGAATAGCCGACGCGTATTGTAATTCCACGTTTTAATTCTTGACTATGTACACTTGTCCATGAACCAGTTAAAGCTTGAATCAGAGTAGTTTTTCCATGATCTACGTGACCGGCTGTACCAATGTTTACACATGGTTGATAACCATATTTTTTAATGTACCAATCAGGAAGAGTTTCTCTCCAATGCATGAGTCAAAATATAGAATCGGTATATGTTAAGCTATTCTTTTTTATCTTCAGTTTTTTCTTCTGTAGGAGCTTCAACTGGTAATTCACCATCAAATTTACAATTTAGTTGATAGATCTCTTCTGATACTATATTTCCACGCATTAGTTTTCTTTTTCTTTGTCCATATTCTACATCTTGCAAACCAACTCCTTTAACTAGTAAAACTCTTTTTCTTGCAGCGCCATGAACATCAGTTCTCATAGGAACACCAGACTTGTCACTTCCTCCAGTGAGTTTTAATTTTCCAGTTAATCCAACAACTGATGCATCAGCTTCACTTCCTATCTGTAATCCTAACAAAGGATTAACATCGTTATCTTTGAGTTCCTTTGAAATAGACTTTCCTTTAATGTCAGAGATTGTAAGTTTAAGATTTGCCAATTATTTCAAAAAAAAGTTGAACGACTAATTAACCTTTGGACATTATTTTTAAATCGAGATTAACAAAGATAGTCATGGTAGATGAGATCAGATGTCCAAGATGTGATAGTAAGATGGTAGATATGCAAGCATGCCATATGTTTTGTCCTAATTGTGGAGCTCATTTAGATTGTTCAGATAAAGGAAATTATTGGTAATTAAATTCCAGGTCTATCTGGAATATAATCAGATGACATATTGATTGCTTGATCTTTCATAATTTCAAGATAAGTTTCATAATCTGCTTCAAAGTTACAATGAGGACATTTTACATTAGTAATATCATCATCTAATTTTGCAACTTTTTCACATTCGGGACATCTTGCATCCATACTAGAATTTGTTAATTAAGATATTTAATCATAGTTAATGAATTCATTCTAGGCGGAGTTAGTTTAGTCTGGTATGACGTCAGCTTCCCAAGCTGAAGGCCGCGGGTTCAAATCCCGC